>DAOMOU010000192.1:0-4103 GCA_035444525.1 Gammaproteobacteria bacterium
CCGCGCAGACGCTGACCGACAAGGAATACCAGCGCATGCGCGACGCCTCGATCGCCGTGCTCCGGCGCATCGGCGTCGAGACCGGCGGCTCGAACGTGCAGTTCGCGGTCAACCCGGATGACGGGCGGCTGATCATCATCGAGATGAACCCGCGCGTATCGCGCTCCTCGGCGCTCGCCTCCAAGGCCACCGGCTTCCCGATCGCCAAGGTCGCGGCCAAGCTGGCCGTCGGCTACACCCTCGACGAGCTGAAGAACGACATCACCGGCGGTGCCACGCCGGCTTCGTTCGAGCCGACCATCGATTACGTGGTCACCAAGATTCCGCGCTTCACCTTCGAGAAGTTCCCGGATGCCGACCCGCTCTTGACCACGCAGATGAAATCGGTGGGCGAAGTGATGGCCATGGGCCGCACCTTCCAGGAGTCGCTGCAGAAAGCGCTGCGCGGCCTCGAGACCGATATCGCGGGCCTCGAGGAACAGCTCGAGCCGCCGTACGGCGAGGACGCCCTGCAGCGCATCGAGCGCGAGCTGCGCTTCCCCGGCGCCAACCGTATCCTGTTCGTCGCCGACGCGTTCCGCGCCGGGATCGACTTCGACACGGTGCACGCGTGGAGCCGTATCGACCCCTGGTTCCTCGCGCAGCTCGAGCAGCTGGTCAAGGAGGAAGCGCGAGTGCAGGCCGCCGGCCTGGCCGGGCTTTCCCGCGAGCGCCTGCTGGAGCTCAAGCGGCGCGGCTTTTCCGACGCGCGCCTTGCGAAGCTGGTCGGCACGAAGGAAGTCGAGGTGCGCGCCCGGCGGCTGGAGCTCGGGCTGCGGCCGGTGTTCAAGCGGGTGGACACCTGTGCCGCAGAATTCTCGACCACCACGGCCTACATGTACTCCAGCTACGAGGAGGAGTGCGAGGCCAAGCCCACCGACCGGCGCAAGATCATGATCCTCGGCGGCGGCCCCAACCGCATCGGCCAGGGCATCGAGTTCGACTACTGCTGCGTGCACGCCGCGCTGGCGCTGCGCGCGGCGGGCTTCGAGACCATCATGGTCAACTGCAACCCCGAGACCGTCAGCACCGACTACGACACCTCGGACCGGCTGTATTTCGAGCCGCTGACCTTCGAGGACGTGATGGAGGTGGTGGAGCTCGAGCGGCCCGAGGGCATCATCGTGCAGTTCGGCGGCCAGACGCCGCTCAAGCTGGCGCGCGCGCTGGAGGCCGCCGGCGCGCCGATCATCGGCACTTCGCCGGACTCCATCGACCTGGCGGAGGACCGCGAGCGCTTCCAGAAGCTGGTCAACGATCTCGAGCTCCGGCAGCCGGCCAACCGCATCGCGCGCACCATCGACGAGGCAGTCAGGCTGGCCGCCGAGATCGGTTACCCGCTGGTGGTGCGGCCCTCTTACGTGCTGGGCGGCCGGGCCATGGAGGTGGTGTTCGGCGAGGACGAGTTGCGCACCTACATGCAGTTCGCGGTCAAGGTGACGGCCGACAGCCCGGTGCTGCTGGACCGCTTCCTCGACAATGCCGTCGAGGTGGACATCGACATCGTCAGCGACGGTGAATCGGTGGTGATCGGCGGCATCATGGAGCACATCGAGCAGGCCGGCGTGCATTCCGGCGACTCGGGCTGCTGCCTGCCGCCCAACACGCTGGATCCTTCGATCCAGGAACAGCTGCGCGACCAGGTGCGCCGGCTGGCGCGCGCGCTCGGCGTGAAGGGGCTGATGAACACCCAGTTCGCCATCCAGAACGGCCAGATCTTCCTGCTGGAGGTCAATCCGCGCGCTTCCCGCACCGTGCCGTTCGTCTCCAAGGCGACCGGCCGCCCGCTGGCCAAGATCGCGGCGCTGTGCATGGCCGGGGTGAGCCTCAAGGAGCAGGGCGTGAGCGGCGAGCGCCGGCCCGATTACCTGTCGGTGAAGGCCTCGGTGTTCCCCTTCGCCAAGTTCCTCGGCGCCGACCCGATTCTCGGGCCGGAGATGAAGTCGACCGGCGAGGTGATGGGCACCGGGCGCTTCTTCGGCGAGGCCTACGCCAAGGCGCAGCTGGCCGCGGGCGTGCTGCTGCCGCGTGGCGGCACGGCGCTGCTCAGCGTGCGTGACGAGGACAAGACCGGGGCGGTCGAGCTGGCGCGCATCCTGGTGGACCGCGGCTTCCAGCTGGTGGCGACCGCGGGTACGGCGCAGGTCGTGCAGGAGGCGGGCGTGCCCTGCCGCTCGGTATTCAAGGTACGCGAAGGCCGGCCGCACATCGTGGACATGATCAAGAACGGCGAAATCAGCCTGATCGTCAACACCACCGCCAACCGCCAGGCGATCCGCGAATCGCATTCGATCCGGCGCGAAGCGGTGCACCGCAAGGTGACCTACTACACCACCATCGCGGCCGCCAAGGCGACCTGCGTGGCGCTCGATCATCTCGACGCGACGGACGTCAACCGGTTGCAGGACCTGCACACGGAGATCTCGCCATGAAGAAGGTGCCCATGACCGCCCAGGGCGCGGCGCGGCTGCGCGAGGAGTTGACGCGGCTGAAGAACGTCGAGCGGCCGCGCATCAGCCAGGCGATCGGCGAGGCGCGCGCGCACGGCGACCTGAAGGAGAACGCCGAATACCACGCCGCCAAGGAGCAGCAAGGGCTGGTGGAAGCGCGCATCCGCGACATCGAGCACAAGCTGTCGCATGCCGAGATCATCGACGTGACGGCGCTCAATGCCGGCGGCCGGGTAGTGTTCGGCGCCACCGTCGAGCTGTTCTGCGCCACCGAGGAGCGCGAACTGCGCTACCAGATCGTCGGCGAGGAAGAGGCCGACCTGCGCGAGGGCCGGATTTCGATCTCCTCGCCGATCGCGCGCGCGCTGATCGGCAAGGGCGAGGGCGACGAGATTACCGTACGCGCGCCGAGCGGCGATCGCGTCTACGAAATCCTGCAGGTCCTGTATCTTTGAATTTGGGGACATTCCCCAATTCCGGCGGAATTGGGGAATGTCCCCAAATTCATCAGGCCTTGTCGGGGTTGGGGCGCCACAGCAGCGCGACGTGCCCGATGCGCTGCACCAGCTCGGCGCCGGTGTGCCGGCACATCGCCTCGATCATCTGGTCGCGGCTGTCACGGTCTGCGGCCCGGACCCGCACCTTCAAGAGCTCGTGATGGGCGAGCGCCGACTCGAGTTCCGCGAGCAGCGCCGGGCTCAGGCCGCCGCCGCCGGTGAGGATCACCGGTTCGAGTGCATGACCTTGCTTTCGAAATTGTTTTTTCTGTTTTTCATTCAATGACATGAAAGATGTTCTTCCGGCAATTTATGAGGTCAGGCCTGGCCCGGCGGCACACCCCGCGGCGCGCGGGCCGCTAGTCTATCAGGCCGGGGCCGCAAGCACGGCCGGCGACGAGGAATCCGGGGGGCAATGAGCGGACGAACACGTCGTGGCAAGCGCTGGATGGACGAACACGTCGAGGACGAGTTCGTGCGGCGGGCGAAACAGGAGGGCTGGCGCTCCCGGGCCGTCTACAAGCTCATGGAGATCCAGGAGAAGGACCGGGTGCTGAAGCCGAACATGACGGTGGTCGACCTGGGCGCGGCGCCGGGGGCCTGGAGCCAGTTCGCCGCGCAGGCGGTAGGGCGGCGCGGCCGGGTGATCGCGCTGGACATCCTGCCCATGGATCCCCTGCCGGGGGTGCAGTTCATCGAGGGCGATTTCCGCGAGCCCGCGACGCTGGCGGCACTCGAAGCGGCGCTTGGCGACACGGCGCCGGGGCTTGTATTGAGCGACATGGCACCCAATATCAGCGGTATGGCGACGGTGGACCAGCCCCGCGCCATGTACCTGGCGGAATTGGCGCTGGATTTTGCGCGTGCCCGGCTGGCTCCGGGCGGGGCGCTGGTGACGAAGGTGTTCCAGGGGGAAGGCAGCGACGCCCTGGTGCGGGAGGCCCGCAAGGATTTCGGCACGGTGCGCATGCGCAAGCCGAAGGCGTCCAGGGACCGGAGCCGCGAATTTTACCTGGTGGCAGGAAACTACCGGGTCATGTAGTGTCTAAACGAGGCGGGCGGCATGCCCGGGCCGAGAGCTGAGGAGCAGGGTCTTTGAACGATCTAGCCAAGAACA
>DAOMOU010000193.1:0-4071 GCA_035444525.1 Gammaproteobacteria bacterium
TGCCGGAGGTGGTCGCGCTGGCGGCGAGGATGCCGCCCGCGTACAGGCGCACCTGGGCCTGGTCGCTGGCCACCGCGCGGCCTTCGAGCCGCTTGCCCAGGCGCACCCATGCCGGCGTGGGCGTCGCCACGCAGCCGTTCGCCGCGAACTCCGCGTCCGGATCGCCGCCCTGGCCGCGGACGGTACCCTGCACCGCATTGAACAGGCCATTCCCGGGCGCGCCGGTACAGGCGTCGTTGTTCACGCTGCCGCCCTGCGTCAGTGCGAACCGCACCGTGATCACATAGGTGTCGGTCGCGTTCGCGGCAAGCTGGCGCCACGGCGCCTGCAGCGTCCACGGGCCGGCCCCGGGCAGTGCGACCGCTGCCCCGCCATTGCGCGAATAGCTTGCGGAGATGATGCTCGCGTCGGGATCGAAGCCCGGCACGTCCACCAGCGCGTAATCCGCGACCACCGTCGCCGACGGGTTCTGCACCATGATCGTGTAGCCGACGTCGAAGACGCCCGGCTGGCCGGCCACGGCGACCGCCGCCCCGACATTCTTGGTCAGCGCCACCTCGGCATCATCGTCGACGATGGTGTAGGTCCACTGTGTCTGCACCGCGCCGCCGCAGGTGGCGCTCGAAGCCAGCAGGTATGGGGGGCTCGCGCCAACGGGCGCCTCGATCAGGAACTCGATGGTCTCGTTGTCCTCGGGGATGGCGTCGTTGACCACCTGCACCGGCAGCGCGAACAGGCTGCCGGCACCGACGCCGTCGTACACGCCCGCCGGGATGTTCACGCTGATCGTCGTGCTGTTGCCCGGGGTGAAGTAATCGCTGCCGATCGTGGCCGTGCCGCCCACGATCCGCACGACGACGGTGAAGGCCGCGGTCACCGTGCCGTTGATGCGCAGCGTGGGCAGGTTGGCCGAAGCGCTCTCGGGCGTCGAACTCGAGGTCCGCGTGAACTCCACGAAGGGCGCCAGCTGGATCTGGATATCGTCCAGCAGGTTGCCCTCGGTGGTGCCGCCCATGGACTCGAAGCCCATGTTGGTGCCGCCGGTGGCGCCGCCATAGGTGAAGCTGCCACTGTAATTCACCCAGGATGTGTTGCCGGGCATCTGCACCGGCGTGTTGATCGAACCCATCAACACCACCGGAGTGTCAATGGCGCCTGTGTTGGTGGTGCCGATGCGGACCACGGTCGCGGTGGCGCCGACCTTCATTTCCATCCGGTCGCGCACCGTCGCGCTGCTGCGGCCGCGGTGGCTGAACCGCCAGTCCACCCGCTCGCCGTTGATCAGGCAGACGTTCTGGTAGATGCGCGAGGCGTCAGCCGCATTCAGCTCCGCGATCTGGCTGCCGGTGGGCGCGTTGACCGTGCCGCCGGAGTTGTTGTTGCGCGGCGTGCGCCAGATCTCGAGGATCGGCGCGGTCTGGATGAAGCCGGGAGGCACGACACAGCCGCCGCTGTTCTCCGTGGCCTGGTTGCGGTGCGTGGTGTTCCAGCCCGGCACCTGCGAAGCGGCAATGTAGACCCGGCAGCCCGCGGTCACCAGGTTGGGCTGCTCGAAGCTCAGGTTGGTGAAGTTGCGCTGTACCTGCGCAGCCGCCGGGGTGCTGGCGAGCGCCGCCAGCGCCAGCAGCGACCAGCCTGTTGTCCTGCGCCACGCATTGCTCTTGCCCAAGACCGTCCGCCCCCCCTCTCGCGCCCCTGTCCACGATGCAGGTGCAGCTCAAGGTAGCACTGTCGCCAGGTGGAAGCATGCCCGGCGCGACACCGTGCGCCGGGCAGGTGATGCCGATGCCACTCATTCCACCGTGCAGCTGAACTCGAAGGTCACGGTCTCGCCGACAGGCAGGGCGCCCAGCGCGACGCCGGTCAGCAGCGCCTGCACCGTGAGCGGCGAGGGGCTGGTCGGACAGGCCGATGGAGACACCGAACTGGTGCAGCTCACGAGGTTGGCGGTCGGGCAGTCGAGGCCGGTGCCCGGGCTGTCGGTCACGGTCGCCCCGGTCACGGTCGCGCCAGCTTCGTTGGTCACCACGATCCGGTAGTCGACCTCGTCGCCGCTGCTTGCGCTGGTCGGATCGACCGATTTCGCGATCCCCAGGTCGACGGCGTTGGTCGTCGTGACCGTCGCGGTCGCTTCGCCACTCGCGTCGAAGTCGGGAAGCGTCTGCGCGTTGTGCTCGATGTGGGCGGTGTTGGTGATCGTGGTTGCCGCGGCGACGTCGGCGTCGACGGTCACCTGGAACCGGAACGATCCCGAATTCCCGGCGGAAATCATGCCGCCATTGGACAGGCCGGTGCCGCCGTCATGGGCGGCATCGTTGCTGCCCAGCCGGAACACCACCCGGTTGTTGCCGGCGTCGTACTCGCCCACGTCATCGCCCGCACCGTCGGTCACCGGGCCGACGTAGCCGGCGTTGCCGCTGCCGTCGAAATCGTTGCTCAGGACCTCCAGGCTGCCCGCCACATAGGTCGTGCCGGCCGGGATCGGATCGGTGATGACGACGTTGGTCGCGCCATCCTGGCCGCTGTTGGTGAAGTTGACCGTGTAGGTCAGCACGTCACCTGGCTCGACCGCGCCGCCGTTCACGTCCACCGCGGTCTTGCCGAGCGAGCTGACCAGGTCTGGGGCGTAGACGTCGGTGACCAGGCTGACCATGCCAATGTCCATGACCTCCGAGCTGCTGCCGCGCAAACGGATCGCCGCGGCGGTGGCGCCGTTGGGCAGCGGCGTGTTCGGCGACAGGTAGTCCAGGTCCATGCCAAGGGTGTTGGTATAGGCCGGCGTGCGGCCCGCGGTGACGTGGTTGCCGTCCACGCTGATGGTGCTGTTCCAGAAGTTGTTGACGGGATTGATGGCGTTGGACACCGCGCTCAGGCCCGCAACGCTGGGACCGAAGGACAGGCCCGGCAGGCTGACGTGGTCGTTGGTGGCGCGATCGCCGTCCCAGGTCAGCACGCCCAGCTTCGAGTTCACCGGCCCGGTAGGCGGCGTGACGAAGGGGCCGACGGCGAGATTGAGGACCGGATTGCTGCCGTCGGCCCGCATCCAGCCATCGAACACGCTCAGGCTGCGCGGGGGCATGGCGCTGTTCCGGTAGACCACGACCAGGGACCAGCCGGCCCAGGTGTTGTTGGCCGTGTTGTGGCCGCTTGCGATGTTGGCCACGGTGTACGCGCCGCTGCCGCCGGCCTGCACCTGCGCGGTAACGTTGGCGAACCCCTGGTAGTCGGTGCGGTTGGCCGAGCCGGCCAGCGTATCGAACTGGCTGGCCGTGATCGTGCTGTAGCCACTGGCGGGCGTTGCGAAACGCACCGCGTTGCGCCCAGGCGTCGACCCGGTGCCCTGCGCACTCCAGTACAGGCCCGCGAACAGCACCGTGGAGCCGGCCGGCAGGTTCAGCGTGGCAATGCTGGAGTTGAACGTGGACGGATCACTGTCCACGTCGTTGTGGATCATCTGGACGCCGTTGGTGTTGTTGTTCAGTCCGCCGCTCCCGTCGGTATGGGTGCGGGAGTTCAGGCACGCCGTTCGCTGCGACGCATTACCCACCGTCGGATCGCAATGCATGTTGATGTTGCCGATGCCTGCGATGTCGCCACCGGTGATCGTGGAGTAGCGCGGGCCGAACGCGCGCTGCGCATGCACCGGCATGCTGATGGCCGCCAGCGCAAGCAGCACGAGCAGCAGCCCGGGCAGGCGTCCACGGAACCGGGAAACACACGCTGTCATAGGTGATGCCTTCATCAGTAGCTGCCCACGAAGTTGATGAACCAGCCCTTGTGGTCGTAGTCGAAGTCGGTCAGGTCGTCGCTGAACTCGGTGAAGTTGTAGCCCGCGCCCAGCCGCAGATGGCGGGTGATGTCGCGGTCCACGCCCAGCAGCCAGCCCGAGCGCGTGCCGCCGTCGTCGACGTCGAGCCAGCGGACCTCGGCCAGCGCGTGCCACTGCTGGCGCAGTTCGTAGCGCAGCTGGCCGGCGGCAAAGGTGGTCGCGGAGTCGAACCAGTCGCCGGTGCCGCGGCCGTAGCGGACCTCGCCCTCGCGGCGCGCCAGCTTGGCGGCCGCCTCCCAGCG
>DAOMOU010000194.1:0-4040 GCA_035444525.1 Gammaproteobacteria bacterium
GATTCCGGGTTGAACAGGGTCAGCACGCGGCGCCGCTGGTAGTCGTGCATGAAATGCCAGAGCACCGGCGCCAGCGCGGCGGTGGCCGCGCCGAGCAGCACGATCAACCGGAGCCGGAGCCCGCCGAGCAGCACCACCAGCAGGCCGGCGCTGCCGACCAGCAGCGCCGTGCCGAGGTCCGGCTGTCGCGCGATGAGCAGCGCCGGCGTCACCACCAGCGCCAGTACTACCACCAGTTCCACCAGGCGCGGCGGCAGCGGCCGGTCGTGCAGGTACCAAGCCGCCATCATCGGCACCGCCAGCTTCATGATCTCCGAGGGCTGGAACCGGACGATGCCGAGATCGAGCCAGCGCTGTGCCCCCTTGCCGACGTCACCGGCGACCAGCACGGCCACGAGCAACAGCAGGCCGCCGAGGAACAGCCACGGCGACCATAGACGAAGCAGTTTCGGCGGCACCTGTGCCACTGCGAGCAATACGCCAAAGGCGACGCCGAGGCGGACCACCTGGCGCAACAACAGGCCGGTGTCCTGGCCGCCGGCGCTCCACAGGACCACGAGCCCAAAGCCGCAGATCAGCAGCAGCCCGACCAGCAACGGCGCGTCCAGCCGCAGCCGGGTCATGATCTGGCGCCCGAGGCTCAGGGAATGGCGGTCGCCGAACACCGAGGGCGAAACGGCCATCTCAGTCCTCCTCCCGCTGCAGCCAGTGGTCGATGACGGCGCGCGCCACCGGCGCTGCCGCGGCGCTGCCGCTGGCGCCGTTCTCGACCAGCACGCCTACCGCGATGCGCGGGTTCTCGGCCGGCGCGAAGGCGATGAACAGTGCGTGCGGGCGATGCCGCTCGTCGACCTGCTCCTCGTCGTATTCCTCGCCCTGCGCGATGCCGATGACCTGCGCCGTGCCGGTCTTGCCGGCGATGGTCCAGCGCGAGCCCTGGCCCGAGGCCCGGGCCGTGCCGCGTGCGCCGTGCACCACCGCCACCATGGAATCGACGGCTTCCTCGAAGGGGCCGGGCGCGATCTTGAGCGGCGGCAGGGAATGTCGCTCGGCAGGCTGGCGCTCACCCGTGATCGGATCTTCCACGGCGGCCAGCAGGGTGGGCCGGAATCCATGGCCGCGGGCACCCATGATGGCCGCCGCCTGGGCCAGCTGCAGCGGGGTGGCGAGCATGTACCCCTGGCCGATGCCGGTGATGACCGTTTCGCCGGGAAACCAGACCTGGTCCTGCGGCCGGCGGAAGGCCGTGCGCTTCCAGTCGCGTGATGGGACCAGGCCGGTCTGCTCGCCCGGAATGTCGATACCGGTGACATGGCCGAGGCCGAACTGGACGAGAAACTCGTGCATGCGCTCGATGCCCAGCGTCACCGCCAGGCGGTAGTAATACACGTCGCAGGACTGCGCCACCGAATTCTCCAGGTCGATGGTGCCGTGCCCGGTCCGCTTCCAGTCGCGATAGCGGTGCGTGTGATTCGGCAGGCTGAACCAGCCGGGACAGAATACGGTGTCGTGGCCGTCGATTACGCCGTAATGCAGCCCCGCCAGCGCCAGGATCGGCTTGATCGTGGAGCCGGGCGGGTACTGGCCCCGCAGCGCACGATTGAACAAGGGCTGGTCGATGTCCTCCTGCAGGGCGCGGTACTGGTTGGCGGAAATGCCGGTGCTGAACAAGTTCGGGTCGTAGCCCGGCAGGCTGACCAGCGCCAGCACCTCGCCGTTGCGCGGGTCCAGCGCCACCACCGAGCCGCGCCGGCCCTGCATTGCTTGCTCCGCGGCCGCCTGCAGGTCGAGGTCGATGGTCAGGTAGACGTTGCGACCCGGCACCGCGTCGGTCCGCTCCAGTTCCTGCAGTGTGCGCCCCTGGGCATTGACCAGGATCTGGCGGTAGCCGGTCGTACCGTGCAGCAGGTGCTCCCAGGCGCGCTCGGCGCCGATCCGGCCGGTCTGCGCGGTGCCGGCGTAGTTGGCGGTGTCCAGGCGCTGCAGGTCGCTCTCGCTGATGGCGCCGACATAGCCGATGGCATGCGAGCCGACGGGCCCGAGCGGGTACTGGCGCGCAAGGCGCGCCTGGATGTCCACGCCCGTGAAGCGTGGCCGCTTGACCGCGAAGCGCGCCGCTTCTTCCTCGCTGAGCCGCGGGCGCAGGATGGCCGGCTCGAAGCGCCGCTGGCTCCTGATCTGGGTGCGGATGCGCGGCAGGTCCTCCTCCCGCACCAGTTCCAGCTCGATCAGCTCGGCGAGCGTGCCCTCGATGTCCCGCACCTGCTCGGGCACCAGTTCGAGCTGGTAGACGGGCCGGTTCTCCGCCAGCAGCCGCCCGCGGCGGTCGAACAACAGGCCGCGCACCGGGGGCACCGGCTCGATGCGCACCCGGTTGCCCTGCGAAAGCCGGCTGAAATGCTCGAAGTGCACGACCTGCAGGTCCACCAGCCGGTAAACCACCAGCCCCGCCAGCAGCACCACGATGAGGGCGGCGGCGATCAGCCGGCTGAGGAACATGCGCTGCTCGCGCCAGTGGTCCTTGAGGCGATCCGGGCTCATGCCAGCATACGCAGTCGCAGCCTGACCGCATCGAGAACGGCGACGAGGACCGGCCAGGCGATGACTGCCGCGACGGTCGGCGTTGCGCGTTGCCAGCTGAGCTCGGCCCCGCCGGTGACGCCATCCACCCAGAACACCACGAACTGGTGCGTCACGACGATCGCAGTGACCGCCACGGTCTGCTGCCAGATGGGGAACACTCGCAGGCGAAGGTGAAATCGCAGCGTGAGCCAGGTGGCGACGGTCATGGCGAGGGCATGCTGGCCGAGCACCCCGCCCTTGAGTACGTCGAGCACCAGGCCGGCGAACCAGGCCAGTGCGAGCCCGTAGCGACGCGGATAGGCCAGCGCCCAGTAGATCGCGGTCAGCGCCAGCCACGGCGGCCGCCACGCGCCGAGTTCCGCCGGCAACGGCGTCACCTCGAGCGAAAGCGCCACCAGCAGCGACAGGTATACCGGCCAGCTGCGCGGTCCTGCCGTCGCGCTCACTGGACCCCTTCCTCCGCCGGTCCGGCGCCGCCGGACTCCGGCGGCGGGGCGACGAACGGGGAGGCCTCGGCTTCGCCGCCCTCCCAGACCAGCAGCACCTGGCGGGTGCGGTTGAGCGCGGCCGTCGGCTCCGCCTCGACGCGGGCGAAAGACTCGCCCGGGCGACGTTCGACCCGGGTGACGCGCGCCACGGGATAACCCGCGGGGAAGGCGTCGCCGAGCCCGGAGGACGTCAACAGGTCGCCGATGCGGATATCCGCGCTGTTCGGCAGGAACGGCAGGTCCATGCGCGTGACGTCGCCCATGCCCAGCGCCACGGTGCGCAGCCCGTTGCGGTTGAGTTCTACCGGCGTGGCATGGCTGGGATCGCTGATCAGGATGGCCTCCGCGCCGAGCGGATTGACGCGCACCACCTGGCCGACGATGCCGTCCGCGTCGAGCAAGGCCTGGCCGACGTAGACGCCGGCCTGCTCGCCGCGGTTGATTGCGATGCGATGGCGGTAGGGATCGAGGTCCACGGCGAGAATCTCGGCGACCTGCACGCGATTGGCCAGCCGCGCCGGCGATTCCATCAGCGCGCGCAGGCGTGCATTCTCCGCTTCCAGGGCCGCCAGCTGCTGCAAGCGGGCACGCTGGCGCAGGCTTTCGACGCGCAAATCGCGATTCTCGAGCACCAGGCGGTTGCGCTCAGACAGCTTCTCCCTTGCCCAACCGAAACTGGTCGAGGGCATGTCGACCAGCACCCGGATGGGATAGACCGCCACCGACAGTGCCCGGCGTACGGTCTCGAGGTGCCCCTGGCGATGGTCGAGGACCATCAGGGCAACTGACAGAACCGCCAGCAGCACCATGCGGGTGCCGAGCGAGGGTCCGCGCTCGAACAGCGGCTTGTTCTCGGTCTGGCTGAGTGGGCTCACGGCTAGGTCACGGCCAACCGCTGCCTATTGTGGACCGCGGGCGGGTGGCGAGGCCAGCGCCTCACTCGATGCCGAACAGGCCCGGCCCGTGCTG
>DAOMOU010000195.1:0-4015 GCA_035444525.1 Gammaproteobacteria bacterium
CGATCACCTGGCCCATGTCGTTGCGGATCGGCGCCGCGCAGCTCTCGACGTACAGTTCGTTGCCGTCACGCCGGATCAGCAGCGTCGGCCGCATCGACTTGTAGAGGCGATCGCGGCGGATGGCCACCGACAGCGGGTTCTCCATCGGCTCGCAGGTCTCTTCGTGGAAACTGCGGAAAATCTCGTCCACCGAGCGGCCGGCGGCGTCCTCCGTGGCCCAGCCGGTCAGCTCCTGCGCCACCGGGTTGAGGTACTCGATGCGGCAGTCGGAATCCGTCGTGATGACGCCGTCGCCGATCGACTGCAGCGTGATCTGGGCATTCTGCTTCTCGCGAAACAGCGCCTCCTCGTAGAGCTTCTGGTCCGTGATGTCGAGCTCCACGCCGACCAGGCGCAGCATGCGGCCATCGTCGTCCACCATGGCCTTGGCGCGGCTGATGACCCAGCGCCAGTCGCCCGAGCGGTGCCGCATGCGGTGCACGCTCTCGAACAGCTCGCTCTTGCCTTCGAGGTGATCGCGAATCTTGCTCTGCACCCGCACCATGTCCTCGGGATGCACGAGCTGGCGCCAGTCGGGCATGTCCTCGTCGGGCTCGTCCTCGCCGTAGCCCATCATGACCTTCCAGCGGGGCGAGAAGCGGATGGTGTTGGTCTCCACGTCGAAGTCCCACACGCCGTCGTTCGAGGCGTGCCGGGTCAGCTCGTCGCGCTCGTAGATGCGGTGCAGCTCCTGGTTGAGCTTCAGCCGCGTGAGCGCCGCCGACAGGCTGGCACTGATGAGCTTGAGCAGCAGGTAGACGTCGACGTGCCAGGTGTCCACCGGCCGCGCCGACAACACGCCCAGCACGCCGCCGAGCTTGCCGTGGATGTCCAGGCCGGCGAACAGCGCGCCGCCGGCGCCCATTTCGTTCATCAGCCGGGTTTCGCCGATCAGGCCCGGCGACAGGCGCCGCGCGTCGCGAATCTCCACCAGCCGCATGTGGCCGAGCTTGCCGCTCAGCCACTCGACGTCGGCCATGCGCGCGCCCGCCAGGCGCTCCGGGCGGCAACCGGCGAGGACGTTCGAGGCGTGGCTGACGGTATCGAAAGCCTCGCCGTCGTCGGTGAGCAGCGTAAAGCAGACCGAGTCCGCGCCGATGGCCTCGCGGATGACCTCGAGCGAATCGCTCAGGGTCTGCTCGGCGGTTTCCGGATCGAGGTTGAGCAGATCGACCGTCACCTTGGTGATGGCCGGATTCAGGCCGACTCGCGACGGGGTCGCCCGGGACCTGCGTACGGCAGCACCCAGATCAGCGCTGATCCGGGACACCGCTTCGGGCGAGTTGTCTTCGCTCATGCAGGATCCAAATGCAGGGCCTTAAATAGTATCCGTAAGTCCTTGTTCCTGCCGTTTTCTTTTCGTTCGGCATTCTGGACATGAAGCGTGGAGATTACAAGACCGGGCGTCAATGCTGCAGGAACAGCGTCACAATTGCTCCAGCAGGCGCAGGGGCGAGCGTCATGCAGCCCCTTGCTGGAAATGCCAACGAGCGCCGACTACGCTCAGGGTGAGCGTCGTGGCCGCCCGTCACGGCGGGCATGCAACACTTCCACGGAGGCCGAATACTATGAGTGATGTCTGGGTCGTCGTAGCGTCAAGCACCCGCTGCAGAATTTTCGCTCAGCACAAGCATAGTGGCCCACTGGAACCCGTAGCAGAACTGGAACATCCCGAGGGACGGCTGCGCGCCCGGGACCTGGCGAGCGACCGCCCGGGGCGGGCCTTCGACAGCGAAGGCAATGGCCGGCACGCCATGGGCCAGCCGGTGGACCCCACCGTGCAGGAGAACATCCGCTTCGCCAAGACGGTCGCCGACAAGATCGACGCGGCGCGCAAGAAAGATCGCTTCGGCCGGCTGGTGCTGGTGGCGGACCCGCGCTTTCTCGGCCACCTGCGCAACGGCCTGTCGTCGGCGACCCGCCAGCGCCTGACCACCGAGCTGCAGAAGAACCTGGCCGACGCCGACCCCAAGGCCATCCGCAGCGCACTGCCCTATCGCATCTGAGCGTGGCGCGGTCGGCGGGGTTCGAATGTCGGCCTAGTGCACCTCGCAATCCGGCGGGGCGCTCTGCTCTTCGCCGCCCAGCGCCAGGTTCACGGCCTCGCCGATGCAATGCGGGCAAATCGTCAGGTAGATGCCCTGGTCGTCCACCGCCACTTCGAAAGTGACCGAGTGCTCGCCCACGAACACGTCCATCTGCCCCTCTTCCTGGAGCTCCCGGATGGCTTCGGCGATTTCTTTCCAGCGCGTCATGTCACTCTCCATCCGGGTTCCGATGCGGGCAGGAGCGGATTGTAAGCCGGACACGGCCCGCAAGCACCCTCGGTACTCACTGCGACCTGTTCAGCTCGGCAGCACGCCGACCTTGCGCAGCTTCGCCAGCAGGGCGTCACGGTTCACCGGCTTGACCAGGAACTCGCTGGCGCCGGCCTGGCGGCTCTCCACCACCCGGTCCCGCGTGCCGAGGCCGGTCACCATGATCACCGGGATCGGCTGGAAGCGGTGCACGGACTTGATCCGTCGTGTCGCCTCGACGCCGTCAACTTCCGGCATGTTGATGTCCATCAGGACGGCCGCAGGCGAACGATGATGCATGAGCTCGAGGCCGTGCTGCGCCGAGGTGGCGAACTGGAGCTCAATGGGCTCGTCGCCCAGCATGCTCTCGAAGAGCCGATGCTGGAACGGGTCGTCGTCGACGACCAGCACCAGCGGGCGTCGCGTCGCAGTATCCGTCCCGCCGGTATCCTGGCCGGCCGGCACGGCGGGCTCATCGGCGCGCTCGACGGGCTCCTCCGCCTGGGCGTCAGCGGCCGGCGCGCCGCGCGCCGGCAAGTGCTTCATCGCATGCCGCACGGCCAGCAGCAGGCGGGGCGTGTCGTGGGTCAGCGGCCAGAACAGCACGTAGTCGTCGAACATGCCCAGCTTGCAGAGGTCGTAGGCATGACGCACTTCCTCGCGGGTGCACAACACCAGGGTACGGTGCAGTCCACGGCGCGCCAGGGCCGACTGCGCCTGCAGTTCCAGATGGTATTCCTCGGCCTTCTCGAGGCTGTTGAAGGCGAGGACCAGGACCTCGGGCGCAGCCGCCTCGAATTCCTCGACGCAGCGCAACGGGTCGGTCGAGATGCGCACGTTGCCGAACTCGAAGGACAGCAGGCGCTGCACCAGCTCCGCGTCACCGAGAATCTCGGTGACCACCAGGATGGCGAGGTCGTCGCGCGGCTCGCTCATGGCGCGGCCTTCCCCAGGGCCGCCGACACGGCATCTCGCACCGCAGCCCACTGGCGCGAGAAATCGTCGCCCAGTCCGGCGGCCGCCGCACAATCGCCCGCCTTGGCGACCGACTCGAGGCGGGCGCACAGCTCGCCGAAGGGGACCGCGCCCACCGAGCGCGACGACGACTTCAGCTTGTGGGCGGCGAAGGCGATCGCGCGCGCATCCGCGGCAGCGATGGCCGCCTCGACTTTCTCGACCTCGGCGCCGGCGGAGGCCAGGTAGTCGCCGAGCAGCCCCCGCACGATCGTATCGTCGTCCCCGACCAGCTGCCGCAGTACGTCGAGCTCCAGCGTCTCGCCGGCCGGCGACTCCGGCAGCCATCTCGAGAGCACCTCGCTCAGTTGCTGCAGCTCGATCGGCTTCGTCAGGTACTCGTCGATCCCGGCGGCGCGGGCCCGCTCCGGCTCGCTGCGCAGGGCGTTCGCGGTCAGGGCGATGATCGGCACACGAGCCGGGCCGCCCCGGGGGCCGGTGCGGCCGGCTTCCGCGCCGCGGATCTGTCGCGCCAGGCTGTAGCCGTCCATCTCCGGCATGTGCAGGTCGGTCAGCACCAGCCCGAAACCACCGGTGCGCCATTGCTCCAGCGCCTCGCTGCCGTTCGCCGCACGCTGCGCCGGGTAACCCAGGCGCTCGAGCTGCTGCAGGATGACCTTGCTGCTGATCTCGTCGTCTTCCGCCACCAGGATCCGAACGTCTCG
>DAOMOU010000196.1:0-3860 GCA_035444525.1 Gammaproteobacteria bacterium
GATGCGTCGATCGACAGCGTGCAATTCCTGGTGCAGGGGAAAAGAAGTTTTTGAGACCGTTCGAGGCCGCCGTGGCTTGGCTGTCGGTCCGTCTCAGGCTAGTGTAGCGTCATGCTGATCGACTGCCATGTGCACCTGAACAACTACGACGAGACCCACAGCCGCACCGCGGACGAGGCAGCCGCCGACCTGTTTGCGGCGATGGACGAGAATGGCGTCGACCACGCGGTGGTGCTGACTTCCTACAAGGTCAACGCCCATCGCCCGCACGTGGATGAAGTCATTCGGGTGGTAGGCGACGACCCGCGCGTGACCATCGTGGAGGGCCTGCGCTGGCGCGATCCCGACGAGCGCACCGACCTGTACAACATGGAAGAGCGTATCCGCGAGGGCCTGGTCAAGGGCATCAAGCTGTATCCGGGCTATGATCGTTACCCGATCAACGACCCCTCGCTGGAAAGCGTCTTCAGGATCGCCGAGAAACACGATGTGCCGGTGATGATCCACTGCGGCGACACCTACTCCAAGCAGGCCAAGGTGCGCCAGGCGCATCCGCTGCTGGTGGACGACGTCGCCGTCGATTATCCGGACGTCCGCTTCGTCATCTGCCACCTCGGCAATCCCTGGTTCCAGGATGCGGCCGAAGTCCTCTACAAGAACGACAACGTCTATGCCGACATCTCGGGCCTTACCCTGGGCGAGTTCCATTACGAGTTCGAGCGCTACATGCTGCAGCGGGTGCGCGACATGATCAGCTACATGGGCGACCCCGGCAAGCAGCTCATGTACGGCACCGACTGGCCGTTGGCCGGCATGCGCACCTACCGGCGCTTCTTCGACAGCCTGGAACTCTCGGAGGAGGCCAAGGAAGGCATCGCCTGGCGCACGGCGGCCGGCTTGTTCAAGATCGACCTGGACGCCCTCGCAGGCCAGGCGGCGGAGGGCGACCTCGCCGGTTGAGCGCAAGCTCCACCGGCGAGCGCTGGCATGTTCCCGATGGCAGAGTTCGAACTTCATCCCCGCCTGCTGGCCGATTGCCACCGCCTGGGCCGCTTCCGGCTGAGTCATCTGCTGCTGCACCGCAATGCCGGCCTGCCGTGGCTGATCCTGGTGCCCGAGGTCTCGGCTGCCGTGCACGAACTGTTCGAGCTCGAGGCTCCCGACCGGCGGGAGCTGGTCGACGAGATCGACGTCGTGGCGCGCTTCGTGAAAGACTCCCTGGGGGCGCAGAAGATCAACATCGCCGCAATCGGCAACCTGGTGCCGCAGCTTCACGTGCACGTGGTGGGGCGCCATCCCGGCGATCCCTGCTGGCCGGGGGTGGTGTGGGGCAGGCTGCCGGACGGGCAGGAGTGGCCACCGCAGCGCATCATCGGGATCGTGGGCGCGATCTCGCGGTTGCGACCGTTCGAGCGCGCCTGACACAGGGCCGCTATGCTTGCAGGCGACGCCGCGAGGGCGGCGTCGAGGAGGGTGAACATGACCAAGCCCGGTCTAGCCGGCCGGCTGGCTCTCTGCGGGGCACTGCTGGTGCTGGGAGCGGCCGGGGCACCGGCGAGCGCGAGCGCGGACGAGGATGAAGCGGTACGGGCGGTGGCGCTGGACTATGCCGAGGGGTGGGCCACGGCCGATGCCGAGCGCATGGCGCGCGCCCTGCATCCGCAGGCGCTCAAGCGTCGCGTCGTCGTGGACATCCTCAGCGGTGAGCCGCGCGTGCAGCAGATGGCCGCGGCGGAGCTCATCCGTGCGACCCGCGCAGGCGATGGCAAGCCGGCGGACCCCGGGCCGCTGAATCTCAGGGTTGCCGTCCTGGATCGCCATGGCGACATGGCCGTCGCGCGGGTGGTGTCGCCGCTGTACGTGCATTACCTGCAGCTGGTGCGCTGGGACGGTCGCTGGGTGGTGCTCGGGATTACGTGGGGCACGGTCGCGGCCCCCGGCGAATGAAGGGCACGGGAGGATCATCCCGATGAGTCCGGCGCCCAGGATTCTGGTCGTCGGCGGCACCGGCGCGCAGGGCGGCAGCGTGGCACGGCACCTGCTCGCCGAGGGGCGTTGCCGGGTACGTTGCCTCACCCGCCGGCTGGACTCGGTCGCCGCCCGGGCGCTCGCGGACGCGGGCGCCGAAGTCGTGCAGGGCGACATGGCGGATCGCGACAGTCTCGATGCGGCGCTGGCCGGATGCGAGGCGGTGTTCGGCGTGACGAACTATTTCGAGCACTTCGCCGCCGAGTACGAACTCGGCGCCCGTCTCCTCGACGCGGTGGTCGATTCGGCAGCCGAACACCTGGTGCTCAGCACATTGCCCAGCGCCAGCCAGCTGTCGTCGGGGAAGCTGTCGGTGCCGCACTTCGAGCACAAGGCGCGACTCGAGGCGCTGGTGCGCGGCAAGGAAATCACCGCCACTTTCGTGCACGTCGCGTTCTACTACGAAAACTTCCTGCTCAATTGCCAGCCACGCCGACAGCAGGACGGCAGCTATGCCTTCGGTTTTCCACTGGGCAACGCGCCGCTGTCGGCAGTTGCAGTCGCGGATATCGGCGGCGTGATCGCCGCGATCCTGCGTGCGCCGCGTGAATTCCAGGGCAGGACCGTGCAGATCGTCGGCGATCAGCGGCCGGCGGCGGATTACGCGGACATCATCGGGCACGCGACCGGACGGACAGTCCGGTACCAGCACGTCCCAAGGGATGATTTCGCCGCCCTGCCGATCCCCGGCGCGGCCGCGCTGGCGGACATGTTCGAGCTGTACCGCAGCCACGTCGGCGCGAAGCCGGAAGACCTGGCGGCCAGCCGCCGCCTGTATCCGGACATCCGCGATTTCGCAGCCTGGGCGCAGGCGCACCGCGATGAGCTCCGTGGGGCGATGGACGCCTGAATCAGTCGCGCTCGAAGGTGTAGAAAAAGTCGGCCGCGGATTGCTCGCCCGAAGCGGCTTCGACCGAGAGCCGCCGGTTGAACTGGTAGCGCAGCCGCAGCGTGTTCACGGTATCGAACAGCCCGAGCCCATAGCTCACGTACAGGCCGCCGCCGAGGTACTTGCTGATGACGACGGCGGCCCCGCCGGTCTGTTCGTCCGCAGTCACCGCGACGTCGTCGAATCCCAGCCTGCGCCCAAGGTCCTGGGCGATCAGGCCCCCGCCCGACAGCGCCAGCGAGCTGGCCGCCTGGTTGACCGTCTGCTTTTCGCCGGCCTGCAGCTCGTCCAGGCTCTTGCCGAGGGTCAGGTAGGAAAGTGTGTCGGCGCGCGGCATCGGCGGGTCCGAGTAGAGCGAGATTTCCGGCTGCCGCAACGTGCCGCGCACCAGCGCCCCCGCGGTCACCGTATCGATACGCCGTACCGCGCGGATGTCGAGGCCCGGATTCTCGAGCGGTCCGCCGCTGTAGATCAGGCGACCGGTCTCGATCTCAAGGCGCTGCCCGAACGCGCCGAACGTGCCGTCCACGACCCGCAGCTCGCCGCGGCCCCATGGCAGCGCCTGCGGCTGAGTCACCGTCAGGATGCTGCCCTCGACACGGCCGCGCAGTCCGGCGGCCTGGATCTGCACGTCCGGTCCGACCGAGACTCGAACTCGGCTGGCCACTTCGAGGCCCTCGTCTTCGGTGCGGGCGCGGGGACCGACGATCACTTCGTCAGGGCTCGTCGTCACCGCGCCGGGTCCGCCGAGTCCGCTGATGCGGGCCGCCGGAATGCTGACCTCTCCGCCGACCGTGAGGTTGTTGCCCGAATAGTGCAGGCGCAGGTCCGGGCTGGCGGTCACCCGCGCCTCGGGCAGGTCGGCCAGCAACAGGTCCTCCCCCCGTAGTGCTGCACGGCCCTCAACGCCCGCTGCGGCGAGGTCGAAGCGGCCGTCCGCCTC
>DAOMOU010000197.1:0-3765 GCA_035444525.1 Gammaproteobacteria bacterium
CGGAGAGCCTCCAGCAGGCCGGCCGGAATGGTGTCGGGCGCGGGCGTCGCCGCGGCGCTCAAGCCGCCCGGTCGGCGCCGGCCAGCTGGCGCAGCACGTAGTGCAGGATGCCGCCGTGCTGGTAGTACTCCAGCTCCTTCGGCGTGTCGATCCGGACGCGGGCCTTGAACACCACTGGCTTACCCTCGGTGCGCGCCGCGGTGACCGTCACCTCGCGCACGTCGCCGTCACCGAGCCCGTCGATGGTGAAGGTCTCGGTGCCGTCGAGGCCGAGCGATGCGGCGCTCTCGCCGTCCTTGAACTGCAGCGGCAGCACGCCCATGCCGATCAGGTTGGAGCGGTGAATACGCTCGTAGCTTTCCGCGATCACCGCCTCGACGCCGAGCAGCTTGGTGCCCTTGGCCGCCCAGTCGCGCGACGAGCCGGAGCCGTATTCCTTCCCCGCCAGGATCACCAGCGGCGTGCCGTCCTGCTGGTAACGCATGGCCGCGTCATAGATCGACATGATTTCGCCGTTGGGGAGGTACTTGGTCCAGCCGCCCTCCACACCGCCGGCCAGCCGGTTGCGCAGGCGGATGTTGGCGAAGGTGCCGCGCATCATCACTTCGTGGTTGCCGCGCCGCGAGCCGTAGGAATTGAAATCCTTCGGATCGACGCCCTGGCCCACCAGGTATTTCGCCGCCGGGCTGTTGGACGCGATGCTGCCGGCCGGGGAAATGTGGTCGGTGGTCACCGAGTCGCCGAGCACGGCGAGGGCGCGCGCGCCGGCAATCGGCTTGAGCGACGCCGGCGTCATGCCCATGTCCTCGAAGTAGGGCGGGTTGCGGACGTAGGTCGACTCCTCCGGCCAGTCGTAGATCTCGCCCTCGGGGACCGACAGGCCCTGCCAGTTGGCGTCGCCCTTGAACACGCTGCCGTAGCTGCCCTGGAACATGCCGGAGTCGAGGTTGCCCATGACCGTCTCCTGGATCTCGCCGGAGCTCGGCCAGATATCCTTGAGGTACACCGGCTTGCCGTTCGTGTCGTCGCCGAGCGGCTCGTTCAGCAGGTCGACGTCGAGGTTGCCGGCCAGCGCGTAGGCCACGACCAGCGGCGGCGAGGCGAGGAAGTTCATGCGCACCAGCGGATGGATGCGACCCTCGAAGTTGCGATTGCCGGAGAGCACCGAGGTGCCGACGATGTCGTGCTGCGTGATGGCCTCGGCGATCTCGTCGGGCAGCGGCCCGGAGTTGCCGATGCAGGTCGTGCAGCCGTAGCCGACCACGTTGAAGCCCAGGGTCTCGAGGTCGTCGAGCAGCCCGGCCTTTTGCAGGTACTCGGTTACGACCTTCGATCCCGGCGCGAGACTCGTCTTGACCCAGGGCTTCACCTTCAGGCCCCGGGCGGCAGCGTTGCGCGCCAGCAGGCCGGCGGCCAGCATCACCGCGGGGTTCGACGTGTTGGTACAGCTGGTGATCGCGGCGATCACCACGGCGCCGTCGCGCAGCACGAATTCCTGGTCGCCGCGGCGCACCTTGCCGAGGCCCGGTGCGGACGCGGAGGCCGGGTTGCCGACCGCGAGGTCACCGCCCTCGGTCTCGAAACGCGCCTCGGCGGCGTCCTTGCTGTCCGCACGCTCCGCCTGGATCGGCTGCAGGTGCTTGAGGAAGGCTTGCTTGGCGTCGCTGAGCAGGATGCGGTCCTGGGGACGCTTGGGGCCGGCGATGCTCGGCTTCACGTCGGCCATGTCGAGCTCGAGGATGTCGCTGTACTCGGCTTCCGGCTGGCCGTCCTCGCGCCACAGGCCCTGCGCCTTCGCGTAGGCCTCCACCAGCGCGATGCGCCCGGCATCGCGCCCGGAAAGCTCGAGGTAACGCACCGTTTCGGCGTCGATCGGGAAGATCGCGCAGGTGCTGCCGAATTCCGGCGACATGTTGCCGAGCGTGGCCCGGTCGGCCAGCGGCAGGTTCGACAGGCCGTCGCCGAAGAACTCCACGAACTTGCCGACCACGCCCTTCTTGCGCAGCATTTCGGTGACGGTCAGCACCAGGTCGGTGGCGGTCGCGCCCTCGGCCAGGCGCCCCTTGAGACGGAAGCCGATGACCTGCGGGATCAGCATGGTCACGGCCTGGCCGAGCATGGCGGCTTCGGCCTCGATGCCGCCGACGCCCCAGCCCAGCACGCCGAGGCCGTTGATCATGGTGGTGTGGGAATCGGTGCCGACCAGCGTGTCGGGGTAGGCGATGAGTTTGCCGTCCTTGTCTGCGTCGAACACGACCCGCGCCAGGTACTCGAGGTTGACCTGGTGCACGATGCCGGTGTTGGGCGGCACGACCTTGAAGTTGTCGAAGGCGTTCTGGCCCCAGCGCAGGAAGCTGTAGCGTTCCTCGTTGCGGCCGAATTCGATCTCGTTGTTGCGCTTCAGCGAGTCCGCGGCACCGAAGGAGTCGACCTGCACGGAGTGGTCGATGACCAGCTCGGCCGGCGACAGCGGGTTGATGGCCTCGGCGCGGCCGCCGAGCTTCACCACGGCGTCCCGCATCGCGGCGAGATCGACGACGGCGGGCACGCCGGTGAAGTCCTGCAGGATGACGCGCGCCGGGGTGAAGGCGATCTCGGTGTCGGGCTCGGCCTTCGGATTCCAGTCGAGCAGCGCCTGGATGTCCTTGCGCGTCACGTTGACGCCGTCCTCGTGCCGCAGCAGGTTCTCCAGCAGGATGCGCAGCGAATACGGCAGCCGCGCCACCTTGTCCTTGCCGAGGCTGTCCAGCGACCAGATGCCGTATTCCCTGCCGTTGACCTTGAGCGCGGAGCGCGCGTCCACCGTGTCCTTCATGATTCCTCCAGCTGGATTGAGGGCGGGCCGGTCCATGCGGGTCTGCATGGCGCGGCGCGACGAGTACTGCAGACCGGCAATTGCCAATCCGGAATTATAGCGGATCGGCGTCAGGCGGAGGCGGCGCGGGGCGCGCCGGCGGCCGGCATAAACGGCGCGCCGACCGACGCGATGGTCGCGCCGCCGAGGCACTCCTCGCCGGCATAGAAGACGATGAACTGCCCGGGGGTCAGGGCCCGCTGCGGCTGCTCGAAGCGGACCTGCAGCGTGCCTTCCGCGCCGCCCGGCTCGACCCGGCAGGGCTGCTCCGGCTGCCGGTGGCGGGCGCGCGCAGTGCACGCCAGCGGCAGGCGCGGGGGACGCCCGGCAATCCAGTGCGCGTGGGTGGCAAACAGGCGGTCGGCCATCAGCAGCGGATGGTCGTGGCCCTGCGCCACCAGCAGCACGTTGCGCGCGGCATCCTTGGCGACGACGTACCAGGGCGCATCGCCGGCTCCGGCGACGCCGCCCACCTGCAGTCCCTGCCGCTGACCCAGGGTGTAGCGACTCAGGCCGTGGTGCCGGCCCAGCACCCGGCCGTCGGCGTCCTCTATGGCGCCGGGCCGGTCATCGAGATGCCGGGCCAGGAACTCCGCGAACGGCCGCTCGCCGATGAAGCAGATGCCGGTGCTGTCCTTGCGGTCGTGATTGGGCAGGCCCGCCGCCTTGGCGATGGCACGCACCTCGGGCTTGCACAGCCCGCCGAGCGGAAACAAGGTCCTCTGCAAGGCCGTGCGCGGCACGGCATGCAGGAAATACGTCTGGTCCTTGTTCGGGTCGGCGGCGCGCAGCAGGCGACCGTCCGGGTCGGTGCGTGCATAGTGGCCGGTGGCGATGCGCTCCGCGCCGAGGCGCCGGGCATGCCGCAGGAAGCTGCCGAACTTGATTTCCCGGTTGCACAGCACGTCCGG
>DAOMOU010000198.1:0-3736 GCA_035444525.1 Gammaproteobacteria bacterium
CCGCTCGGTGGCGTCCACCGCGCGCTCCGGACCCTCGATCTGGAACCGGTTGCCACGCGAGCCGATCGACACGCCGAGGCGGCGCTCGATCTGCTTGAGGTGCTCGTCGAACTGGCCGCAGAGATTGGCAAGCCGCTGGTTGTCGGCGGGCTCGAGGACCAGGTCCCTGACTAGGTTGGCGTTCAAATGGTTGGGATACCTCAGGCGGAACGGGCCAGCGCGCCGTCGACGCCAACCACCCTGCCGCGCAGGGAATTTGGCAGCGCCTCGGTGATCAGCACGTCGGCGAACTGGCCGACGAGCGCCGGCTCGGCGTCGAAGTTCACCCAGCGCATGTTGCCGGTGCGTCCGGCGAGCTGGCGGGGATTCTTCTTCGAGGGGCGCTCGACGAGCACGCGCTCGACGCCGCCGACCATCGCGCGGCTGATCTGCGCGGCGCGCTGGTTGATGCGATGCTGGAGCAACGCCAGGCGGCGCTGCTTCTCGGCCATGTCGACGTCGTCCGGCAGCGCGGCGGCCGGGGTGCCCGGTCGCCGGCTGTAGATGAAGCTGAAGGACTGGTCGAAGCCAATGTCGTCGATCAGCTGCAGCGTCTGCTCGAAGTCGCGCTCGGTCTCGCCCGGGAAACCGACGATGAAATCGGAGCTGATGCTGATCCCTGGGCGCGCCTCGCGCACGCGCCGGATCTTCTGGCGGTACTCGAGCGCCGTATGGCCCCGCTTCATCAGGGCGAGCACGCGGTCCGAGCCGCTCTGCACCGGCAGGTGCAGGAACGGCGCCAGCTCCGGCACCTCGGCATAGGCGGCCACCAGGCTGTCGGTGAACTCCACGGGGTGCGAAGTGGTGAAACGGATGCGGTCGACGCCGTCCACGGCCGCCACGAAACGGATCAGCGCGGCGAGGTCGGCATGGGTGCCGTCGTGCATGACGCCCCGGTAGGCATTGACGTTCTGGCCAAGCAGGTTGATCTCGCGCACGCCCTGCGCCGCGAGCTGCGCCACCTCGACGATGACGTCGTCGAACGGCCGGCTGACCTCCTCGCCGCGCGTGTAGGGCACCACGCAGAAGCTGCAGTACTTGCTGCAGCCCTCCATGACCGAAACGAAGGCCGTGGGACCCTCGGCACGCGGCGCCGGCAGCCGGTCGAATTTCTCGATTTCCGGGAAGGAGATGTCGACGGCCGCACGGCCGCGGCCGCGCACTTCTTCGAGCATCGCCGGCAGGCGGTGCAGGGTCTGCGGGCCGAACACGATGTCCACGAAGGGTGCGCGGCCGAGAATGGCCTCGCCCTCCTGGCTGGCGACGCAGCCGCCCACACCGATGACCACTCCGGGGCGGGCCTGCTTCAGCTCGCGCCAGCGCCCGAGCAGCGAGAAGACTTTCTCCTGGGCCTTTTCGCGGATCGAGCAGGTGTTAAGCAGCAGGACGTCGGCCTCCTCGGGTGTCGCCGCCGCCTCGAAGCCATGGGAGGCCCGCAGCACGTCCGCCATCTTCGACGAATCGTACTCGTTCATCTGGCACCCGAAGGTCTTGATGAACAGCTTGCCGCCCGGCTTGTCCTGGCTCATCGGCGCGGCCCTAGAAGGGGATGTCGTCCTCAAAGGGCTCTTCCTTGCGGGCGCCGCCCGAAGAACGGCCGCCGGAGGGCTGCTGACGGTAATCGTCGTCGCCGCCCGCCGGCGCGCCGGCGCCGGGCCGGCCGCCGAGCATCTGCATGTCGCGGGCGATGATCTCGGTGGTGTACCGGTCGTTGCCGTCCTTGTCCTGCCACTTGTTGGTGCGGATCTGCCCCTCGATGTAGACCTGCGAGCCCTTGCGCAGATACTCGCGCGCGACTTCCGCGAGCCGGTCGAACATCACGACGCGATGCCACTCGGTCTCCTCGACGAGATCGCCGCTCTGCCGGTCCTTGCGTTTCTCGGTGGTCGCAACCCGGATGTTGGTGACGGTCAGGCCGCCTGGAGTCGTCCTTGATTCCGGGTCGGCGCCGAGATTGCCGACCAGGATGACCTTGTTGATACCGCGCGCCATGAGCGTGACCTCGCTTGCAGGAAATGGATGGACCGGTGGCCCGGTCCTCGAGAATAGCCAAATAGTCTAGCCCGAACAGGCCGGAATCTCACGCACCGCGCCGGGAAACCGCCCCTTGACGGGCGCCGAAAGCACGTCCAGCCCCGGCGAGCGAATCGCCGGCATTTCTGCGTATAGTAGTGGGCTTCGCCGAGCGGACCAGCAGTCATGGACACGATTCGCATCCGTGGGGCCCGCACCCACAACCTCAAGTCGGTGGATCTGGACCTGCCGCGCGACCGCCTGATCGTGGTCACGGGGCTGTCGGGCTCCGGCAAGTCGTCGCTGGCCTTCGACACGATCTACGCCGAGGGCCAGCGTCGCTACGTGGAGTCGCTGTCGGCCTATGCCCGGCAGTTCCTGTCGATGATGGAAAAACCGGACGTGGAGTCCATCGAGGGGCTCTCGCCCGCCATTTCCATCGAGCAGAAGTCCACTTCGCACAATCCGCGCTCCACCGTCGGCACGGTCACCGAGATCTACGATTACCTGCGGTTGCTCTATGCCCGCGCCGGCACGCCGCGCTGCCCCACCCACGCCGAGCGGCTGGAGGCCCAGACCGTCAGCCAGATGGTCGACCAGGTGCTGGCGCTGCCGGAGGGCACTGCCCTGATGCTGCTCGCGCCGGTGGTGCGCGACCGCAAGGGCGAGCACACCAGCGTGATGGCCGAGCTGCGCGCGCAGGGCTTCATCCGCGCGCGGGTGGACGGCGAGGTCTGCGAGCTGGACGACCCGCCGTCGCTCGACCTGCACCGCAAGCACACCATCGAGGCGGTGGTAGACCGGTTCCGGGTGCGGCCCGACCTGGGCCTGCGCCTGGCCGAGTCCTTCGAAACCGCACTGAAGCTCGCCGACGGCATGGCGACGGTCGCGTTCATGGACGAGCCGAAGACGCCGCCGCTGGTATTCTCCGACCGCTTCGCCTGCCCGGTGTGCGGCTACAGCATCCCGGAACTCGAGCCGCGGCTGTTCTCCTTCAATAACCCGGCAGGCGCCTGCGCCACCTGCGACGGACTCGGCGTGCAGCAGTTCTTCGATCCGGAGCGGGTGGCGGCCCATCCGCACCTGTCGCTGGCCGGCGGCGCCATCCGCGGCTGGGACCGGCGCAACGCCTATTACTTCCAGCTGGTCAACAGCCTCGCCGAGCACTACCAGTTCGACGTCGAGACGCCCTTCGAGCAGCTGCCGGCGAAAATCCGCAAGGTGGTGCTGTTCGGCTCCGGCAGCGAGACCATCGAGTTCGCCTACTTCGACGGCCGCGGCGGCAAGAGCCGGCGCAAGCACCGTTTCGAAGGCATCATTCCCAACATGGAGCGCCGCTACCGCGAGACCGAGTCCGGTACGGTGCGCGACGAGCTCTCCAAGTACCTCGGCACCCACCCCTGCCCGAGCTGCAAGGGCACGCGGCTGAACGAGGCGGCGCGCCATGTGTTCGTCGCCGAGCGCGGCCTCGCGGACGTCACCGCCACCGCCGTCGGCGCGGCGCTGGACTTTTTCAGCGCCCTCGAACTGCCCGGCTGGCGCGGCGAAGTCGCCCGAAAAATCGTCAAGGAAATCAAGGACCGCTTGAAGTTCCTGGTGGATGTCGGGCTGGACTACCTGACGCTCGACCGCAGCGCCGAGACGCTGTCCGGCGGCGAGGCCCAGCGCATCCGCCTGGCCAGCC
>DAOMOU010000199.1:0-3704 GCA_035444525.1 Gammaproteobacteria bacterium
GCCAATGCGGCAAACAACGCCATGCCCACGAGCGCTGCCGCAGCATGCGTCCGCTTCACCGGCAGCCGTGACGGCCTGTCGCTGGTGCCAGGCCGGGCGTCGCGACCGGCCGGCGTATCGACCGGCACCTCCAGCCGGTAACCGCGCCGCGGGACGGTACGCACCATCGAACGTGACTCGTCGCCGAGTGCGCGACGGATCTCCACCAGGCACTGGGTGATCGAGTCGTCCGTCACCGCCAGCTGCCCCCACACGGCGTTCAGCAGCTCCTCGCGCCCGACCAGCCGACCCGGGTGGCGCAGCAGGTACAAGAGGAGATCGAAGCTCTTCGGGCGCAGCCGGAGCTCGCCATCCGGGCCGCGCAGGGTGCCGCGTCCCGCGTCGAGTGTGAACTCGCCGAAGCGGTAAACATCCCGGACTTCCGCCGTTTCGCTCATTGCCGGCCGGTAAGACTCGCGCATCGCGACCCGTGATTTCGTAAATCTTTCGCCACTTTGTCGTTGCTGCCTCGGGATTTTGCTGCAGCAGTCCCACTAGCTTTGCCGAGCGTACGCCGTTCCGCAAGCGGCGGCATTCAAATAATGATTCGTCCACAGGGGAGAAGGACTATGAAGCTGCTCAGCATTTTCTGGGGCGTTGCATTGGCGCTGGTGGTTGCACCGGTCGTAGAGGCCTCCAAGCCCGGCACGATCGCAGCATCCAAGCCTGGCACGCTGGTGCACAAGGTGCGCGAGGCCACGGCGCACTACCAGGACGTCAACGTTGCCATCGCCGACGGCTACGCGGGTGGTCCCTGCGTCAGCGGGCCGAATGAGGGCGCGATGGGCATCCACTTCGTGAAGGGCTCGCTGTTGTTCGACGGCGCCCTCGATGCAAGCACGCCGGAAGTGCTGATCTACGAGCCCTTGCCGAACGGCAAGTTGCGTTTGGTGGGCGTCGAGTTCATCACCATCGCCGAGATCTGGGACGCGGCCAACGGTCCGGGCGCGGCGCTCGAGGGGCACTTGCTGCATTACTCCGGCAGCCCGAATCGCTACGGGCTGCCGGGCTTCTACCAGATTCATGTGTGGGCCTGGAAACTCAACCCCCGTGGCACCTTCTCCGACTGGAACCCGAACGTATCCTGCGATCACTTCGCGATGGACGGGGTCGGCCACGCGCACTGACGGGGAATCGCGCCTCGACCGCTAATCGACCCGGCCGGCGCCGGCGAAGTGCCGGCGGTAGTAATGGTCGTCGAGGCGATCGATGCTGACGGGACGGCCGGCGACGGGCGCATGGATGAAATGCCCGTCGCCGGCATAGATGCCGACATGGAAGATCCGGCCGCGCTGGGCGAAGAACACGAGATCGCCGGGCTGGGCCTCGTGCAGGGCCACCGGCCGCGCGGCGTTGAACTGCTGCTGCGAGGTGCGCGGCACGCTCATGCCCGCCTTGCCGAAGGTGTAGTACACGAGCCCGCTGCAATCGAAGCCGGCCGGCGTGGCGCCGCCCCAGCGGTAGGGCGTGCCGATCAGGCCGGTGGCGTAATCGACGGCCTGCAGCGCGGGATGGATCGCGTCGGATGAATCGGGGCGCGCAGTCGGCGCCGCCGGTTCGCGGGGCGGCTCCCAGCGCGCCCATCCGCCCGAGGGCGATGCGGGCGCCTCGTCCGGCCGTGTCGGGCCCCAGGAGCAGCCGGCCGCGACCACCGCACTCGCCAGCAGCAACGCGGCCACGCGCGCATTGGCGATTGCCCGCATTTCAGCCGCGCCCGTAGGTGTCCTCGAAGCGCACGATGTCGTCCTCGCCGAGATAGGAGCCGGACTGCACTTCGATCAGGTGCAGCGGCACCTTGCCAGGGTTCTCGAGGCGATGCGTCGTGCCCATCGGGATGTAGGTGGATTCGTTCTCGCCGAGCAGGAAGGTGTCATCGCCGGCGGTGACCCTGGCGGTACCCTTCACGACGATCCAGTGCTCGGCGCGGTGATGGTGCATCTGCAGCGACAGCTTGGCGCCCGGCTTGACGGTGATGCGCTTGACCTGGAAGCGCTCGCCCTGGTCGACGCTGTCGTAGCTGCCCCAGGGACGGAACACTTCGCGATGCAGGCTGGTCTCGTAGCGGCCGTCGGCCTTGAGCCGGTCCACCAGTTTCTTCACCTCCTGCACGCGGTCGCGCGGCGCGACCAGCACCGCGTCCTTGGTCTCGACCACGATGCAGTCCGCGAGGCCCACCGCGGCCACCAGGCGGCTCTCGGAATACAGGTAGCAGTTGCTGGCGTCCTCCAGCAGCACGTCGCCGATCGCGACGTTGCCGGCGGCATCCGCATCGCAGGCGTCATGCAGGCTCGCCCAGCTGCCGACGTCGCTCCAGCCGGCGTCGAGTGGCACCACCCACGCGTGGGCAGTGTTTTCCATGACGGCGTAATCGATGGAGTCGGACGGGCACTCCTCGAAGGACTGCGCATCCACGCGGATGAAGTCGAGGTCGGCCTTCGCGCCGGCGATCGCGGCCACGCACTGCGTGACGATCTCGGGGCGATGGGTGCGCAGCTCTTCGATGAAGCGGCTGGCGCGGAACATGAACATGCCGGAATTCCAGTAGTACTCGCCGGAGGACACGTACTCCTGGGCGAGGGCGACGTCGGGTTTCTCGACGAACTGCTGCACGGCCGCGGCGCCATCGCGGGCCGTGGCGCGGATGTAGCCGTATCCGGTCTCGGGCCGGTCGGGCACGACGCCGAAAGTAACGAGCTTGCCCTCGGCGGCGAGCTTCGCGCCCGCGGCCACGGCGACATGGAACGCCTCGGTGTTGCGGATGACGTGGTCGGCCGGCAGCACCAGCAGCACGGGGTCGTCGCCCTGCTCCCGGGCCTGCAGCGTCGAGGCGGCCGCCAGCGCCACGGCCGGCGCGGTGTTGCGCCCGGCGGGCTCGAGCAGGATGGCTTCGGGTTGCGCGCCGATCTGGCGCAGCTGCTCGGCGACCAGGAAGCGATGCTCCTCGTTGCACACCACGATCGGCGCCGCGAGTCCTGCGATACCCTCCAGCCGCTTGAGCGTGGCCTGCAGCATCGTGTCTTTGCCGACCAGCGGCAGCAGCTGCTTGGGATAGAGCTGGCGCGACAGCGGCCACAACCGCGTGCCCGAGCCGCCCGACAAAATCACCGGTACGATCATGTATCCCTCCGCGCCCTCTGGGTCGGACCCTCGCAAGCGATTGATCCGGCGGCAATCCTCGAGTAAATCTCGCCGAATTCCGGTCTTGGAAGCGTGATTCAGGGCGAAAAAATGCATTCTAACGCGCACGCCGGTCGCCCAGGCGACGGCGAAACCAGATCGGGAATTCCTTAGAGAGCGTTTTTCGGCCTAAAATCGGTTGCCTAAGCTCTGCCAAGCAGTGCTTTTGGACAAGAAACAAAGAAAAATCAATTAACTATCATGGTCCGACCCGGGCCGGGGAGCGAGGATGGGAATCAGGGATTGGGGCAAGGTGGCCGTCGGGCTGCTGGCGCTGGCGGTGGCGGCGGAGGGCTGGGCACAGAGCGCGGCTGAAATCATCGAGCAGGCGCGCGCGCGAGCCCGCCAGGTCGAAGAGATCAAGCAGGTGCTCAACGACCCGGACCAGAACGTGCGCCTGGCAGCATTCGAGGCGATGGTCGGCAGCGACGATTCGCTGATGCGCGAACTGGCGCTGGACGCCGGCATCAACAGCACGGACCAGGTGC
>DAOMOU010000200.1:0-3690 GCA_035444525.1 Gammaproteobacteria bacterium
TGATGTCCTTGAAGGGCGAGGTCTCGAACACGTGCACGAAGCGCTCCGCCCGGTCGACCACGAAGAACTGCTGCGAGTTGACCGTGACGTGGCGCGGCGGGCCCATGTTGCCGAGCACGAAGGCGCCGTCGGTGGTGGCGTTGATGCCGTTGCCGGTGGACTGCGCCAGTCCCGCGAAGGTGCCGTCCGGCGCGAAGCGCTGGATGCGCTGGTTGACATAGTCGGCGACGTACAGCACGTCGTTCGGGTCCATCGCCAGGTAGACCGGGCCATGCAGCTGGCCGATGCCCGCACCGGAGCGGTCGCCGGCCGCGGTGCAGGTGGCGTCGGTGCAGCTGAAGCCCTTGGTCGCCTGCAGCGTCTCGTCGCAGGCCAGGTTGCTGCTGCCGCTGCATTGTCCCAGCCAGCCGACGTACTCGCCGGGCACGAGCTGGCCGTCCTCGTCGAGCGTCGAGGCGGCGAACTTGTGGATGCGGTGGCCGCAGGTGTCGGCGATGTAGAACGCACCCTCGGAGTCGAGCGCCATGCCGTAGCCCTGGCGGTCGCCGCCGCCGGGGATCGGCTGGCAGCTGGTCGGCTGCGTGATGAAGTCCGGCAGCCCCGCGTCGTTGCTCAGGGTGCCCTTGAACAGCTGGCCCTGGTAGACGTTCACCCGCCGCCGGTCGGTCAGGTAGATCAGCGGCTCGCCGGAGCCGCCGACCTCGCGGTGGTCCAGCAGCGCGAAAGTGCTGGCGGACACGCCGAAGCCGTCGATGTTGTCGGGGAAGTTGTAGCCGTTGGTACAGGAGGTGGTCGTGCCGGTGAAGTCGCCGGGGCAGAGCTGCAGGGTGAACTCGTTGACGCCGAAGCTCAGCAGGTAGTGGATGTTGCCGTTGCGGTCCAGCACGAAGGACGAGGTGTGCACGCCGCCGCTCGGGTTGTACTCGACGTGGCCGATGAACGAGCCATCGGGTGCCCAGCGGGAGATGCGCAGCGCCTCGTCGGCCGGCTCGTTGAATGGCGGGCAGAACGCGAAATGATCGAGAAAATAGCTTTCGCCCTCGTCGGTCACCTGCACGAACAGCGGCTTGAACACGAACTCGATCGGGATCTCGAGGTCGTCCTGGCAGTACTGCTGGTCCAGCCAGGCCAGCTGGTTCTCCGCCTGGGCGAAGGCCACGTCGTCGCCGAGCACGCCGGTGGTGTCGGTGCGGTAATCCTCGATGAAGTACGGCAACAGCGGCGCGATGAACTCGCCGTGCTGCGGCCGCTCGACGATACGGAACTGCAGTGGGTCGGGAATCCCGGGTGCGCCGGACTCGTCCCCCGCCAATGGCAGGAGGTCGGCATCCGCGCCGCTCAGCACGATGTCGACGGCTTGCGAGGTCAGCGTGTCCGCGCTCGTGCCGAACGCGAGCGGCGCGGTGTTGGTGCCGGGGGTCTTGACGGTCACCAGCTGGTCCGCGCTCGAGGCATTGCCGGAGCCGTCGACCGCGCTCCAGGTCACCACCGCGCGCGTGTCCGGCGGGACGATGCCGCCCGGCGCGTCGGTGGCGTTGCTGACCAGCGGATGAAGGTCCGCCAGGTCCACGACCAGCGGCTGGCCGAGCGCCTGGTCGTCGATGTCGATGCCGGCGTCGCTCTCGATCACCACGCCGGGCGGCGGCACCAGGATCGGCGCCTGGGTGTCCGCGATGGTTACCAGCTGGGTGACGGTGCGCGAGTTGTAAGGCAGGTCATCCGGCGAGCCGTCGCCGTCGGTGTCGCTGCCGGGAGCGACCGGGCCCTGGTCGCGCACCGTCCAGGTGACGAGGGTGTCGCCGAGCGGCAGCAGCGCCGGCGCGTCGTTGACCAGGCTGAGCTCGGCGCCGCAGGGGTCGCTGATGTCGATCATCGCCGTCAGGTCGTCGAGGTAGCGGCTGGTGCGCGCGCCGCCGACGTCAGTGGCCTCGAAGCTCGGGTTGGACTGGCTGGTGCCGATTACCGGGGGCTCCACCTTGTACACGGTGAGCCACTGGTTGCGCGAGCGCGACACGGTGGTCTTGCCGTCGAAGAACTTCTCGACGATCAGCTCACCGGTCAGCGGGATGCCCGCCGCGAACAACACCTCGCCGCCTAACAGCCGCCATTGGAAGCGCTCGAACAGCTGGATGCGCCGGTTCAGGTCGTTGAGCAGCGCCGCCAGTCGCTTGGCGTCGCCCTTGGTCGAGGCCAGCTCCAGGGTGTCGCTGCGGGCCTTCGCCAGCTTCTTGATGTGCTTCGAGAACTTGAACTCCATGCCCAGCATCACCGCCGTCGTGATGGTCGGCACCAGCGCGTCCCACACCGGGTACCACTGGGTGTCGGCGCGCCACTCGACCGCATGGACGCCCGGGCCCGCGACGACCCACTGGGCCTCCTCCCCCGCCTCGCGGCTGATGCCCGCGCCCGGGCTGTGCACGCTGAGCAGCACGTTGGTGTTGGCGTGCACGATTTCGGGCACGCCGAGAATGCCGAAGTCGATCGGCGGATCGTTCGGCAGGAACAGTCGCTGGTCGCCGAGCCTCGGCCAGAGCCCGAGGAAGCTGTCGAACTCAGTGGTGGCCTGCGGCAGCTCGAATTCGAAGCGGCAGCCGTCCACATTCGGCAGTACCGCCACATCCGGCGGGGCGCGCAGGAAGGCCTTGGTGAATTTCAGCGTGTTGTCGGCCGCCAGCCCGGCGATTTCCGCCGGGACCGAGACCGTCGGCCCCGGGTAGAAGCCGAGCGGGATGGATGCGTTGTGGATGGCGATCTGCGCGAGGATGGCGGCGTAGGAGGCGGCATTGCGCGCGGCCTGCTCGCTCTCCGGCAGCTGGGTCTCGTCAATGTGCAGCGCCTGGTACTGCGCCAGTGCGGCGGGCCCGGGCAGGCCGAGCAGCAGGAGCAGGATGGCCCATGATCGCCTCACCGGAGGCACGAACGCTCTGCAAATCGGCCGGTCTGCCGGCAAGCCATCCCGACCTCCCCCTCATCGAGATCGAGCCATCCGGCTTGCTCATCCATTAGTCGGCAGGTGGCTGTCGAGTTTCTTGTTGGTTGTTCTCCCAGTGCAACCCTATAACCGTGCTCACCACGTCCGCAACATTTTTTTATGCTGCACCGCGGTGACGCGCAGCAGGGGAATTCACTCCCTGGTCGCGTTCGCGCGCAGGAATGCGGCGTAGCCCACAGCGTCCAGCGTCCCCGCGGCAAGCTCGATCACCGCCCGCGTAGCCGCGGCCTCATCGGCCGTGAATCGAAAGCCATTCAATTCCAGGAACAGCACGCCGACCAGGAAGCCGGTGCGCTTGTTGCCGTCGACGAAAGGATGATTGAGGACGATGCCGGCCGTGCTGGCCGCCGCCAGGTCGATGATGTCGGCGCGCTCATCATACGCACGCAGCTGTTGCGCTCGACCGAGGGCGGATTCGAGCAGGCCCCGGTCGCGCAACCCGCCAGGACCACCGTACAGGCCGATCAAGCGCTCGTGCAGGAAAATGACGTCGCGGGCGTCGAGCCACGCCGGCTCATTCACTTCGCGAGCGCGTGCAGCGTGTTGCGGTACCGGCTGATGATGTCTTCGGCCCTGGCCATTTTCGCCTCGAATTCCGGGTCGTAGGGCGTCAGGCGATAGCTGCCATCGTCGGCCTCGACCAGATAGAGCGGCTTGCCATCGCTGGTGCGCAACCGGTTGACGACGTCCTTCGGCAG
>DAOMOU010000201.1:0-2033 GCA_035444525.1 Gammaproteobacteria bacterium
TGTCGAGGCCGACCTCGCGCTGGTTGACGATCGACTTCTTGTGCTTGTGCAGGTACTCGATCGGATCCTCGATGGTGAGGATGTGGCCGGACGAGGTGCTGTTGCGGTAGTCGATCATCGCCGCCAGCGAGGTCGACTTGCCCGAGCCGGTGGAGCCGACCAGCAGCACCAGCCCGCGCGGGGTCATGATGATGTCCTTGAGCACCTGCGGCAGCTGCAGCTCCTCGATGCTGGGAATGGTGCTGCGGATCGCGCGGATCACCATGCCCACTTCGCCGCGCTGCTTGAACACGTTGACGCGGAAGCGGCCGGAATCGGGCAGCGAGATCGCCATGTTCAGCTCGAGGTCGCGCTCGAACTGCGGCACCTGGCCCTCGTCCATCAGCGAATACGCGATCTTCTTGACCATGCCGGTCGGCAGGCCGGTGTTGCCCAGCGGATACAGCCGGCCCTCGACCTTGATGTAGACCGGCGCGCCGGTGGTCAGGAACATGTCCGACGCGTTCTTTTCCGTCATCAGCTTCAGGAAATAGCCGATGTCCATGTACCAATCCCCAATGGCCCGCCGCGACCGTTGCGCATCCGGCGAAGGCTGTCGACAATGGCCCGACACCGCTGAATGACGGCACGGCCCCCCAATGGCGACAAGCTTCGCACACTTCAGGACCCCGCTGCAGGCGTTGATTCTCGGATGCGTGCTCGCGCTCACGGCTTGCGCGAGCCTGCCGCCGCCGACGGCCGAACTGAACGCCGCCCAGCAGGCGGTCTCGCGCGCGGCCGACGCCGACGCCGACCAGTACGCCCCGGAGGACCTCGCCCGCGCCAGCACCATGCTCACCCAGGCGCAGGCGGCGATGGCGGAGCGGCGCGAGGCCGATGCCCGCGACCTGGCGACGCGCTCGGCGGCGCTGGCGGGGCTGGCGCTGGCCCGCAGCCGCGAGGCCTCGACCGGCGCCGAACTCGAGCAGCGCCGGGCCGAGATCGCCGAGCTGCGCCAGCGCCTGCGGATGGAGGACGCGCAATGAAGGCCCTGATCCACGCCGCCGGCCTGTCGCTGCTGCTGGCCCTGCCGCTGGCGCAGGCGCAGACCAAGGCCGCCGATGATGCCGACGCCGCCCGCCTGGGCCAGCGCCTGGTCGCGCTCGACGCCGACGCCTCGCTCAATGCGTTGGCCTCGCTGGAGCGGATGCAGGCGCGGCAGGCGGTCGAGACCCTGGCCGCCACGCGCAGCACCAGCCGCAGCCGGCCCTCGGCGCTGCAGGTGGCGCAGTGGCGGGTCGAGACGGCGGAAGTGGCGGCCCGCACCGAGGCCGCGCGCCGCGAGATCAACCGCCTCGACCGCGAGCGCGGCGACCTGCTGCTCGAAGCCAGCCGGCGCGAGGCCGCGCGCGCGCGCCAGGAGGCCGAACGCCTGCGCATCCAGACCCAGGTCCAGGCCGAGGAAGCCGCGCGCCTGCGCGAAACCGCCGAGGCCGAGTCGCTGGCCCGGCAGGAAGCCGAGACCGTGCTCCAGGGCGTGTCCTCGCGCGAGGCCGCCAAGCTGCGCGCCGCCCGCCAGCGCGCCGCCGAGCTCAAGCGCCAGGAAGAAGAGCTGCTGCGCAGCCTCGAATCGGACCCGGGCGCCAGCAATCCCTGATCTGGCGCTGTCGTAGCGCCCCATGGGCGCGGCCGAGCGTTCCCGGACACCGCGCATGGAGACACAACACGTTGTTCGCCCACCTCGCGCGTGGCGACGCGTTCATCCGTGTCGCGTCGTCCAGTGTCTAGCGGCGCGGTCGCGGGCATGGCCCGCTCCTGCGAAGACGCGGGACTCCAGTGGCTTGCGCGTTCGGCGGCCTAGTACGACAGATCTCTGGAAAATCCATGTGGATCAGGCAGTTGTGATGGGGTTTCGCGCCCGGCCAGGGCGTGCCGGCGTCCGCTCCTGAACCGTTCGCCAACCTGCCGCCGATCCGTGATGTCCGCCAGGCCGAAGGCTTGCCGTTGGCCCTTGTCGACCCCCTCCGGGTGGAGTAGGGTCGGATACCCAGACG
>DAOMOU010000201.1:2133-3690 GCA_035444525.1 Gammaproteobacteria bacterium
TGCCGTTGGCCCTTGTCGACCCCCTCCGGGTGGAGTAGGGTCGGATACCCAGACGGCTGCTTTTTTCGATCCTGCCGTCTGGCGACAGAGCCAGACCGAAATGACCGAACCCATTCCGCACCAGGACCCCGCCGCCGGCAGCGAATGCCGCCGGCCGGAGCGTGCAGGAGGGGTTTCCCGCATGCGCCCGGTCTGGCACCACAAGACGACGCCCCGTGCCTGACCGGCCGGGGCGTTTGCATGTTCGCAGGAGGATTTCCATGTTCGAAGGGCAACCACAGGCGGATCTCGACCGGCTGATCCAGGGCAACCAGGAGTTCAAGCAGCTGTACCAGCGGCACAAGGAACTCGACAAGAAGGTGCTCGACGCCGAACTCGGCGTACTCCCGATCGATGACGTCACCCTCTCGCAAATGAAGCGCGAGAAGCTTGCCGCCAAGGACCGCCTCACCCGGCTGTACGACAACCTGCAACACTAGCGTTCCATAGTCACGGGCGGCGGCGGCCATCCTCGTCGGTCGCCGCCGCCCGTGCCTGCCTCGCCGTCGCACTGCGGGGCACCACGCGGGCGGCCTGCGCGGGCCGGTGCGATACTGGGCGCTCCCCGGCCATCGCGATCGAACCGCATGACGATCCATTCCTCCGTCCTCGACATCATCGCCGACACCCCGATCGTCAAGGCCCGGCGCCTCGACACTGGCGTCTGCGAGCTGTACCTGAAGCTGGAAAGCCAGAACCCGGGCGGCTCGATCAAGGACCGCATCGGCCTGAAGATGATCGAGGCGGCCGAGGCCCGCGGCGACATCCGCCCCGGCGACACCCTGGTCGAAGGCACCGCCGGCAACACCGGCATTGGTTTGGCGCTGGTGGCGCAGCAGAAGGGCTACCGCCTGGTGCTGGTGATCCCGGACAAGATGAGCCGGGAGAAGATCTTCAACCTCAAGGCGATGGGCGCCGAAGTGGTGCTGACCCGCTCCGACGTGCCCAAGGGCCACCCCGAGCACTACCAGGACCTGGCCGCCAGCATCGCCGCGAAGACGCCTCGCGGCTACCACGTCAACCAGTTCGGCAACCCCGACAACCCGGCCGCGCACGCCGAGGGCACCGGCCCGGAGATCCTGCGGCAGATGGCCGAGGTCGGCGGCGTCGACGCGGTGGTGGTTGGCGTGGGCAGCGGCGGCACCCTGACCGGGCTGGCGCAGTGCTTCGCGGAGCAGGCGCCGGAGGTGGAACTGATCCTGGCCGACCCGGCCGGTTCGATCCTGAAGGGCGTGGTCGAGACCGGCGAGATCGGCAAGGCCACCGGCAGCTGGCTGGTGGAGGGCATCGGCGAAGGCTCCAAGCCACCGCCGGTGGCCGATTTCAGCCGCGTCCGCAAGGCCTACGCGATCGACGACCGCGAGAGCTTCCTGACCGCGCGCGAGCTGCTGCGCAGCGAAGGCATCCTCGCCGGCTCCTCCACCGGCACCCTGCTGGCCGCTGCCCTGCACTGGTGCCGCGAACAGACCACGCCGAAGAAGATCCTGGTGTTCGTCTGCGACACCGGCAACAAGTACC
>DAOMOU010000202.1:0-3661 GCA_035444525.1 Gammaproteobacteria bacterium
GTGTCGAGAATGAAGTCGAAGCCGGCGGCGGCCGCGGCCATCTGCTTGTCGTTGGTGGAGACGATCACGTGGTGCGCGCCCTGTTTCTTCGCCTCGTCGACCTTGGCGACGGTGCGGGTGAAGACCGTCACCTCGGCACCGAGCGCGCGCGCGAACTTCACACCCATGTGGCCGAGCCCGCCCATGCCGACCACGCCGATGCGATGCCCCTTGCCGACGCCGAAATGCTTCAGTGGGGACCAGGTGGTGATGCCGGCGCACAGCAGCGGCGCGGCGGCGGCCGCGTCGAGCGTGTCCGGGATGCGCAGCACGAAGCGCTCGCTGACCACGATCCGCTCGGAGTAGCCGCCGTAGGTCGGCGAGCCGTCGTGCAGGTCCTTGCCGTTGTAGGTACCCACCCAGCCGCGCTCGCAATATTGCTCCAGCCCGCTCTCGCAGGAGCCGCACCTGCGGCATGAATCCACCAGGCAGCCGACCCCAACTCGATCGCCGGGCTTGAAGTTCTTTACTTCGTTGCCGACCGCCGTGACGTGGCCGACGATCTCGTGGCCGGGCACCACCGGGTAACTCGTGAAGCCCCAGTCGTTGTGCGCGGTGTGGATGTCCGAGTGGCAGATGCCGCAGTAGTCGATCTCGATCACCACGTCGTCCGGACGCGGCGGGCGGCGCTTGATGGCGAAGGGCTCGACGGCCGAGGTCGGTGACTGGGCGGCGTACGCCTTGACGGTGGACATGTCGGGATTCCTTTCGCGGCAGGGGATCGGGCGGGGGCTCAGCGACGGATGATAGCCCACCAGCGAGCCACGTTGAGCAGGCTCATCAACGAGGCCGCCACATAGGTGAATGCTGCGGCGCGCAGCAGCCGCTCGGCGTGCGGCAGGTCGTCCTCGATGAGGATCTCCTCTTCTTCCAGCATGGGCAGGGCGCGCCCGAAACTGGCGTCGATTTCCGTCGGCAGGGTCACCAGGTGCACCAGCGTCGCCGTCCCCAGCGTCAGCAGGCCGCCGACGAACATCACGATGCCCAGCGAGGGGGCGCGCGTCAGCATGCCGATGAAAGGCGAGACCATCAGCAGGCCGGCGCCGAGCCGCTCGACGTGCCGCATGGACGTGACCAGCCGGTGGCGGAGCTTCAGCGGGGGGTAGCCGGTGTGGTCCTGGACGGCATGGCCGACCTCGTGCGCGGCCACCGTGATGGCGGTCAGCGAGCGGCCGCGAAAGTTGTCGGGCGACAGACGCACGGCCTTGGCGAGGGGGTCGTAGTGATCGCCCTGCTCGGTCTGCTCGACGGCGACCGATTCCAGGCCGCGGCGATCCAGCAGGAAGCGCGCCAGCTGCGCGCCGCTGCCGCGATAGCGATCGGCCGGCGTCGCGTACTTCGCCAGCACGTGTTTCACCCACAGGCCCGGCCCGAACACCAGGCCCAGCAGCAGGATCGTCAGCAGCAGGAAATGCATCTAGTCCCCGGCGGCGGGCGGGGTCTCGGCGGCGGACGGCTCGCCGCCTGCCGGCATGCAGCGCTTGAAGATCACCGACAGCCGCTCCCAGGTCGGCTCCGGCCCGTTGTAGCCGGTGAGCATGGCGCCGCAGGCGATGTAGGCCGGGACGCTGCGCGCCTGGCCGCCGATGGCGGCGGCCGTGTCGCGGTAGCGGATGGCGTTGTCGCGATTGGCGGAAACCTCGAAGGCCCGTACCTCGAGCCAGGCGACCTCGCGCAGGGCCTCGATGAAGGGCTTGGCCTCGGTGCACACCGGGCAGGTGTCCGAATAGAAATAGTGCATCACGATCCGGTCCTCGCCGCCCGGGCCCTTGCTGAACCATTCCACCTCGTCGGCGGCGGTCGCCACGCCGCACCAGGCCAGCAGCAGCGGCACAATCAGTAAGTTCTTCACGTGATGGCTCTCCTGTCGGTAAGAGCGCTGCCGGGCTGCGCCACGCTGCACGCTTCGTCGGCATTGGACCCTGGCGTGCGAGTATAGTGCCCGATGAGCCGTTACCGCCCGCCGCAGCCGAAGTCCTCGCCTTACATCACGCCGGAGGGCGCCGCCCGCCTGCGCGAGGAACTCGACCGGTTGTGGCGCGTGGACCGGCCCGAGGTGGTGCGCGCCCTCGCGGACGCGGCGGCCGAGGGCGACCGCTCGGAAAACGCCGAGTACATCTACCGCAAGAAGCAGCTCGGCGGCCTCGACCGGCGCATCCGCCACCTGCGCCGGCGACTCGGCGCGCTGAAGGTGGTGGACCGCAGCCCGGCGGACACCACGCAGGTGTTCTTCGGCGCCTGGGTGACGGTCGAAGACGAGACCGGCGCCGAATCACGCTTCCGCATCGTCGGGCCCGACGAGTTCGACCATGCGCCCGGGTACATCAGCATGGACGCGCCGCTGGCGCGGGCACTCATGAAGCGCAGCCCGGGGGACGAGGTCACGCTGGAGCTGGCCGCCGGGCGCAAGACCTGGCTGCTGCTCGAGGTCCGCTACGAGCCGGCTTAGCCCGAAACCGCCGTGCGGGTTAGAATCGAACGATTGTTTACCGCCTTGTCCGGAGACCCGCCATGGACTTCAAGTTCACCGAAGAGCAGCAGATGATCCAGGAGGCCGCGCGCGACTTCGCGCAGCGCGAGATCGCGCCGATCGCAGCCGAGTTCGACGCCAGCGGCCAGTTTCCGGAACAGACGCTGCGCAAGGCCGGCGAGCTCGGCTTCATGGGCGTCGAAGTGCCGGAGGAGTATGGCGGCGCCGGCCTGGATGCGATCGGCTTTGCGCTCATGATGGAGGAGATCGCGGCGGCGGACGCCGCCCACTCCACCGTCATCTCCGTGCACAACTCGCTGTATTGCAACGGCATCCTGCAGTACGGCACCGAGGAACAGAAACAAAAATACGTCACGCCCGTGGCCTCGGGCGAAGTGTTCGCCGCCTACGGCCTCACCGAGCCGCAGTCCGGCTCCGACGCCGCCAACATGCGCACCCGCGCGGTGCGCAAGGGCGACCACTACGTGATCAACGGCAAGAAGTCCTGGATAACCTCCGGCCCGGTGGCGAAGTACGTGATGCTGTTCGCCATGACCGACCCGTCGGCGGGCCCGAAGGGCGTTTCGGCCTTCATGATCGATACTGAAAAGAAGGGCTTCGCCTGCGGCAAGACCGAGCCGAAGCTCGGCATCCGCGCCTCGGCCACCTGCGAGATCGAACTTGCCGACTACGTCTGCCCGGTCGAGGACCGCCTCGCCAACGAGGGCGACGGCTTCAAGATCGCCATGAGCATTCTCGACGCCGGCCGCATCGGCATCGGCGCGCAGGCCGTCGGCATCGCGCGCGCCGCCTACGAGGCGAGCCTCGAGTACGTGCGCGAGCGCCACGCCTTCGGCGCGCCGATCGGCAGCTTCCAGATGATCCAGGCCAGGATCGCCGACATGAAGATGCGCCTCGAGGCTGCGCGCCTGCTGACGCTCAAGGCGGCCTGGAACAAGAAGGTCGCCGCGGCGGCCGGGCTGCGCAATACCACCGAGGCCTCCTGCGCGAAGCTGTTCGCTTCCGAGGCCGCCATGTTCATCACGCATGCGGCGGTGCAGATTCACGGCGGCATGGGCTACAGTAAGGAAATGCCCATCGAGCGCTATTTCCGCGATGCCAAGATCACCGAGATCTACGAGGGCACCAGCG
>DAOMOU010000203.1:0-3660 GCA_035444525.1 Gammaproteobacteria bacterium
CCTCCCGAACGGCGGTACTTCTGATGACTCGTTTCGTCTTCGTTACCGGCGGCGTCGTTTCCTCGCTAGGAAAGGGCATTGCCTCGGCCTCCCTTGGGGCCATCCTCGAGGCCCGCGGCCTCAAGGTCAGCATGATCAAGCTGGATCCCTACATCAACGTGGATCCCGGCACCATGAGCCCCTTCCAGCACGGCGAGGTGTTCGTCACCCACGACGGCACCGAGACCGACCTGGACCTCGGCCACTACGAGCGCTTCGTGCGCACCGTGACCTCGCGCCACAGCAACTACACCACCGGGCGGATCTACCAGAACGTCATCGCCAAGGAGCGCCGCGGCGAGTACCTCGGCGCGACCGTGCAGGTCATCCCGCACATCACCGACGAGATCAAGCGCTGCGTGCGGGCCGGCGCGGGCGATGCCGACGTGTGCATGGTGGAGATCGGCGGCACGGTGGGCGACATCGAGTCGCTGCCCTTTCTCGAGGCCATCCGCCAGATGGGTGTCGAACTCGGCCGCGAGCGCGTGGCCTACATGCACCTGACGCTGGTGCCGTTCATCGCCGCCTCGGGCGAGATCAAGACCAAGCCGACGCAGCACTCCGTGAAGGAACTCAGGAGCATCGGCATCCAGCCCGACGTGCTCTTGTGCCGCGGCGACCGGCCGCTGCCGGCCGACCAGCGCCGCAAGATCGCGCTGTTCACCAACGTCGAGGAGAAGGCCGTCATCTCGGCGATCGACGCCGACGACATCTACAAGATTCCGCTCTACCTGAAGGCCGAACACCTCGACGACATCATCTGCGACAAGCTGCGCATCGAGGCGCCGCCGGCGGACCTGTCCGAGTGGCAGGCGGTGGTGGACGCCAAGGCCTCGCCGCTGCACCGTGTCGACATCGCCATGGTCGGCAAGTACGTGGACTTCCAGGACTCGTACATGTCGCTCAACGAGGCGCTCATCCACGCCGGCATCCACACCCGCACCAAGGTCAAGATCCACTTCGTCGAGGCGGAGCAGATCGAGCGCGACGGCGACACGCGCTGCCTGGCGGGCATGGACGCCATCCTGGTGCCCGGCGGCTTCGGCGACCGCGGCATCGAAGGCAAGATCAGGGCGGCGCGTTACGCGCGCGAGCAGGGCGTCCCCTACCTCGGCATCTGCCTCGGGCTGCAGATCGCGGTGATCGAGTTCGCGCGCCACGTGGCGAAGCTCGGCGGCGCCCACAGCACCGAGTTCGACCCGCAGACGCCGCACCCGGTGATCGCGCTGATCACCGAGTGGATGGATCGCACCGGCGCGCTTGAGAAGCGCGACGCGGCCTCCGATCTCGGCGGCTCGATGCGCCTGGGTGGCCAGGAGTGTGTGCTCACGCCCGGCAGCCGGGCGGCGGCGGTCTACGGCGCCGACAAGATCGTCGAGCGCCATCGCCATCGCTACGAGTTCAACAACAACTACCGTGAAACGCTCGAGCAGGCCGGGCTGGTGTTCTCCGGCTGGTCGCTCGACGGGCTGTGCGAGATGATCGAGCTGCCCGACCACCCGTGGTTCATCGCCTCGCAGTTCCATCCGGAGTTCACCTCCAACCCGCGTGACGGCCACCCGCTGTTCACCGGCTTCGTCGAGGCGGCGCGCGTACGCCGGCAGTATGCCGAGCCGGAGGCGGCGCGCGCATGAAGCTCTGCGGTTTCGAGGTCGGCCTGCGGCGACCGCTGTTCCTGATCGCCGGGCCCTGCGTCATCGAGGGCCGCGAGTTCTCCCTCGAGACCGCCGGACGGCTCAAGGAGATCACCACGCGGCTCGGCATTCCCTTCATCTACAAGTCGTCCTTCGACAAGGCCAACCGCTCGTCGATCGGCAGCTTCCGCGGCCCGGGCATGGCGGAGGGATTGAAGATCCTCGAGAGCGTGCGCGAGCAGATCGGCGTGCCGGTGCTGACCGACATCCACGAGGACACGCCGCTGGGCGAGGTCGCTGCCGTCGTGGACGTGCTGCAGACGCCCGCCTTCCTGTGCCGGCAGACCAACTTCATCGTCGCCGCCTGCTCGCAGGGCAGGCCGGTGAACATCAAGAAGGGCCAGTTCCTGTCGCCCTGGGAAATGAAGAACGTCATCGACAAGGCGCGCTCCACCGGCAACGAGCAGGTCATGGCCTGCGAGCGCGGCTTCACCTTCGGCTACAACAACCTGGTGTCGGACATGCGCGCGCTGGCGGTGATGCGCGAGACCGGCGCGCCGGTGGTGTTCGACGCGACCCACTCGGTGCAGCTGCCCGGCGGCAAGGGCTCCGCCTCGGGCGGCCAGCGGGAGTTCGTGCCGGTGCTGGCGCGCGCCGCGGTCGCCGCCGGCGTGTCGGGCCTGTTCATGGAGACACACCCGGACCCCGAGCGCGCGCTCTCCGACGGGCCGAACGCCTGGCCGCTGGACCGGCTCGAGCGGCTGCTCGAGACGCTCATGCAGCTCGACGCAGCGGTCAAGGCGCGGCCTTTCGACGAAATGGAAAGCGGCTGACGGATGCGCCGTCGGCGGCCCGCTCGCGGCCGCCGGGCAAGGACCCCCTGGGAGACTGAGATGGCAAAGATCGTAGAAGTGCACGCGCGCGAGATCCTGGATTCGCGCGGCAATCCCACCGTCGAGGCCGACGTCACGCTGGAAGGCGGTTACTGCGGCCGCGCCGGCGTCCCCTCCGGCGCTTCCACCGGCGCGCGCGAGGCGGTCGAGCTGCGCGACGGCGACAAGTCGCGCTATCTCGGCAAGGGCGTGCGCAAGGCGGTCGCCAACGTCAACGGCGAGATCCGCGACGCGGTGCGCGGCATGGACGCGGCCGACCAGGAAGCGCTCGATCGCCGGCTGATCGACCTCGACGGCACCGACAACAAGCAGCGCCTCGGGGCCAACGCCGTGCTGGCCGTGTCGCTCGCGGCGGCGAAGGCATCGGCGCTCACCAGCGGCCAGTCGCTGTTCCGCTACCTGCACGACGACGGCGATTTCTCCATGCCGGTGCCGATGATGAACATCGTCAACGGCGGCTCGCACGCCGACAACAGCGTGGACATCCAGGAGTTCATGATCATGCCGGTGGGCGCGCCGAGCTTCTCGGAAGCCCTGCGCCACGGCGCCGAGATCTTCCACGCGCTCAAGGCCGTGCTGCTCAGCCGCGGCCTGGCCACCGCGGTGGGCGACGAAGGCGGCTTCGCGCCCGACCTGCCGTCCAACGAGGCGGCGCTGGAGACCATCCTGGTCGCCATCGAGAAGGCCGGCTTCAAGGCCGGCGCCGACATCGTGCTGGCGCTCGACGTGGCCAGCTCGGAGTTCCACGCCAGGGGCGTCTACCGGCTGGCCTCCGAGAACCGCGACTTCGACGCGGCGGGCTTCTGCGACTATCTCGAGGGCCTGGTGGGCCGCTATCCCATCGTGTCCATCGAGGACGGCATGGCCGAGGACGACTGGGCCGGCTGGAAGCTGCTCACCGAGCGGCTCGGCAAGCGCGTGCAGCTGGTCGGCGACGACCTGTTCGTCACCAACACGAAGATACTCGCGCGCGGCATCGAGGAGGGCATCGCCAACTCGATCCTCATCAAGGTCAACCAGATCGGCACGCTCACCGAGACGCTCGAGGCCATCCGCATGGCCGACCAGGCCGGCTTCAGCGCGGTGGTGTCGCA
>DAOMOU010000204.1:0-3657 GCA_035444525.1 Gammaproteobacteria bacterium
GCAAGGGCGTGGTCTACGCCCGCGACACCCCGAACTTCATCGGCAACCGCATCGGTGTGTTCTCGATCCTGGCCACCGCGCACCACACCGCCGAGTCGGGCCTCGGCTTCGACGAGGTCGACGCGATCACCGGCCCGCTGATCGGCCGGCCGAAGTCGGCAACCTACCGCACCTCGGACGTGGTCGGCTTGGACACCATGGCCCACGTCATCAAGACCATGGCCGATACCCTGCCCGACGACCCCTGGCACGCCTACTTCAAGTCTCCCAAGTGGCTGGAGGCGCTGATCGCCAAGGGCGCGCTCGGACAGAAGACCGGTGCCGGCATCTTCCGCAAGGCCGGCAAGGACATCGTGGTCCTCGACGTCGACAAGCAGGACTACCGCCCGGCCGACCGCAGCGCTGCACCGGAGGTGGTCGAGATCCTCAAGACCAAGGACCCGGCCGAGAAGTTCGCCAAGCTGCGGGCCAGCGGACACCCGCAGGCGCAGTTCCTGTGGGCGGTGTTCCGCGACCTGTTCCACTACAGCGCCTTCCACCTGGCCGACATCGCGCAGACCGCGCGCGACGTCGACCTCGCCATCCGCTGGGGCTACGGCTGGAGCCTCGGCCCGTTCGAGACCTGGCAGGCCGCAGGCTGGAAGCAGGTGGCTTCGTTCATCGCCGACGACATCGTCGCCGGCAAGGCGATGAGCTCCGCGCCCCTGCCCGACTGGGTTTTCGACGGCCGCGAGGGCGTGCACGCCGCCGAGGGCAGCTACAGCCCGACGCAGAACGCCAAGCTGCCGCGGTCCTCGCTGGACGTGTACAAGCGCCAGCGCTTCCCCGATCCGCTGCTGGGCGAATCATTCGCACCCGGCGAGACCGTGTTCGAGAACGACGGCGTGCGCCTGTGGACCGACGGCGACGACGTCGGCGTGGTCAGCTTCAAGACCAAGATGCACACCGTCTCCGACGCCGTGCTCGACGGCCTGCAGGAAGCGGTTGCCATCGCCGAGAAGAAGTTCGCCGGCCTGGTGATCTGGCAGCCGAAGGAACCCTTCTCCGCCGGCGCCGACCTCGCCGGCGCGCTGGGCCTGCTGCAGGCCGGCAAGGTCGACGCCTTCGAGGCGATGGTCGCCAACTTCCAGGCCACCAGCCAGCGGATCAAGTATTCGCTGGTGCCAGTAGTGTCCGCGGTGCGCGGGCTGGCGCTGGGCGGCGGCTGCGAGTTCCAGATGCACAGCGCACGCACGGTCGCCCACCTGGAGAGCTACATCGGCCTGGTCGAAGCCGGCGTCGGCCTGCTGCCGGCCGGCGGCGGACTGAAGGAGCTCGCGGTGCGCGCCTCGCAGGCCGCGGGCCCGGGCGGCGACGTGTTCGCCGAACTGAAGAAGACCTTCGAGACCGTGGCGATGGCCAAGGTCTCGGCCTCGGCGGTCGAGGCGAAGGAGCTGGGCCTGCTGCGCGCCAATGACAAGGTCGCCTTCAACGCCTACGAGCTGCTGCACGTCGCGAAGCAGGAGTCACGCGGGCTGGCCGAGACCGGCTACCGCCCGCCCCTGCCCGCGCGCCGGGTGCAGGTCGCCGGCGACGTCGGCATCGCCACCTTCAGGATGCTGCTGGTCAACATGCTCGAAGGCCGCTTCATCAGCGAATACGACGACGAAATCGCCACCCGCATCGCCACCGTACTGTGCGGCGGCGAAGTCGATCGCGGTTCGGTGGTCGACGAAGCGTGGCTGCTCAGGCTGGAGCGCCAGCACTTCGTCGAACTGGCGCAGCAGGAAAAAACCCAGGCGCGCATCGCGCACATGCTCAAGACCGGCAAGCCGTTGCGCAACTGACGTTGCGCGGGATTCGGAATTCGGGATTCGGGATTCGAAAGAGCGCCTCCGGGTCCCTTGACAATCATTGCCGCCGGGTGCGGGAAAAGTTCGGAACCGTGGACTTCGCCTTTGCGAATCCCCAATCCCGAATCCCCAATCCCGGCTTTCGGAGAAAGCCATGACCAGACAGATCCAGGACGCCTACATCGTCGCCGCCACCCGCACGCCGGTCGGCAAGGCGCCCAAGGGCGTGTTCCGCAACACTCGTCCCGACGACATGCTCGCGCATGTGCTCCGGGCCGTGGTCGCGCAGGCGCCGGGCATCGACACCTCGCGCATCGACGACGCCATCATCGGCTGCGCCATGCCCGAGGGCGAGCAGGGCATGAACGTGGCGCGCATCGGCGTGCTGCTGGCCGGCCTGCCCGACACCGTGGCCGCGCAGACCATCAACCGCTTCTGCTCCTCCGGCCTGCAGGCCGTCGCGCTGGCGGCCGACCAGATCCGCCTCGGCAACGCCGACCTGGTGCTGGCCGGCGGCACCGAATCGATGTCGATGGTGCCGATGATGGGCAACAAGGTCGCGCTGTCGCCGTCGGTGTTCAAGGACGACCACGTCGCGATCGCCTACGGCATGGGCATCACCGCCGAGAAGGTGGCCGAGGAATGGAAGGTCTCGCGCGAGGCGCAGGATGCGTTCGCCGCGGAGTCGCACCGCAGGGCACTGGCGGCGCAGGCCGCGGGCGAGTTCCGGGACGAGATCACGCCGTACGAAGTCGTCTCGCACGTGCCCGACCTCGCCGGCAACGCCGTGCGGCTGAAGAAGCTGCTGGTCGAGCACGACGAAGGCCCGCGCGCGGACACCTCGCCCGAGGGCCTGGCCAAGTTGCGCACCGTGTTCCGCAACGGCCAGTTCGGCGGCAGTGTCACTGCCGGCAACTCCTCGCAAATGAGCGATGGCGCGGCCGGCGTGCTGCTGGCCTCGGAGCAGGCGATCAAGGACTACGGCCTGACGCCGCTGGCCCGCTTCGTCAGCTTCTCGGTCGCCGGCGTGCGTCCGGAGGTGATGGGCATCGGTCCGATCGCGGCAATCCCGAAGGCGCTCAAGCAGGCCGGGCTGACCAGGGACCAGCTCGACTGGATCGAACTCAACGAGGCCTTCGCCGCGCAGGCGCTGGCGGTGATCCAGGACTCGGAACTCGACCCGGACAAGGTCAACCCGCTCGGCGGCGCGATCGCGCTCGGCCACCCGCTCGGCGCCACCGGCGCGATCCGCACCGCGACGATCCTCCACGGCATGCGTCGCCGCAAGCAGAAGTACGGCATGGTGACCATGTGCATCGGCACCGGCATGGGCGCGGCGGGGATCTTCGAGTCGCTTTGAGCCAGGTATCCAGTGCAGGAACGAAAACGGCGCCGTTGAGGCGCCGTTTTTTTGGTTCTTGTCCCAAACGAGGGGAGAGGCTGTTCGTGGTTGGAGAAAGCCCCTCACTACCCGCTTCGGCGGGACGCCGCGCCCTGTCGGCCGGGGATCGCTCTCCGCTCGATCAGGGCCGCTTCGCGGTCCGGCCCGGCGCAGCACGCCGGGCGTTAGCGCGCACGCGCGGCAGAGCCGCGCAAGCCGTCCGCACTCACCCTGCCCTGACTCGCGCGCAAAACATCCATGTTTTGCTTTCCGCGTTCCCCGGCCGCCAGGACGCGGCTCACCGCGGCTCGTCCTGCAATGCTTCGATGCACTGCTGCTTTTGCTCCAAACGAAGCCGTGCCAGTAGCTGGCGATGGTCGTCCCGGGCTGGGGATTGCGGACAGCAGCGCATGGATGCGCTGCGGCGGCGAGTCAGCCATGGAT
>DAOMOU010000205.1:0-3629 GCA_035444525.1 Gammaproteobacteria bacterium
TGACCACCGGGAACTTGCGCAGCGCCTCGATGGCGGCCTTGGCGAAGAAGCTCATGAAGCCGATGCGCACACCATGCTTCTTCTCGAAGCTGTCGCGGTAGCGCTTGCGAATGTCCATCACGGCGCCGAGGTCCACCTCGTTGAAGGAGGTCAACATCGCGGCCGTGGCCTGCGCGTCCACCAGCCGCTCGGCGATGCGGGCACGCATCCGCGTCATCGGCACGCGGCGATCCTCGCGCGCGCCGCGTGGTGCCGCCGCCGCGGCGGGCTTCGCGGCCGGCTTGCCCTGCACAGGCTGCTGCTCGAGATGGGCCATCACGTCGGCCTTGCTGATGCGGCCGTCCCGGCCCGAGCCACGGATCGCCGCGGGGTCGAGCCCGTGCTCTTCCACCAGCCGGCGCACCGACGGGCTCAACCGGCCCGCGGCCTTGCCGGGCTCACCGTCGTCGTCGCCTTGCTCGGCATCCTCCGCCTCGGACCGGGCCTGGCCCTTGGCGTTGTCCGGCGCTGCCTTGGCGGCCGGCTTGCCGGCGCCCTCGCCCGGCTCGAGGATGGCGAGAATTTCGCCCGCCGTGACGGTCGTGCCGTCGGAAATGCGAATTTCCTTGAGGACGCCGTCGGCCGGTGCCGGCACTTCCAGCACCACCTTGTCGGTCTCGAGGTCGGCGAGGTTCTCGTCGCGGCTCACCTTGTCGCCGGCCGACTTGTGCCACGCGACCAGCGTCGCGTCCGCCACCGATTCCGGCAGCTGGGGCACTTTCACTTCGATGCTCATGCTTGTTTCCTGTCAGCTTTCCTGGATGTCTGGCGGCGGCCGGCGATCTCCGTGCCGGTCAACGCCGCGCTCACGAGTGCCTGCTGCTGCTGATTGTGCAGTTGATAGTATCCGGCCGCCGGCGCCGCCGCGCCCTTGCGGCCCGCGTAGAACAGCTGGTGGCGGTCCTGCAGCGGCTCCTGCAGGCGATGACGGATCTGGTACCAGGCGCCCTGGTTCTGGGGCTCTTCCTGGCACCACACCACTTCCCGCAGCGCAGGGAAATCCTCGAGCAGCGCCGCGTAGCGCCGGATCGGGAAGGGATAGAGCTGCTCGAGCCGCACGATGGCGACGTTGTCGAGCTCGCGTTCGCGCCGCGCCTCCAGCAGGTCGAAATAGACCTTGCCGCTGCACAGCACCAGGCGCGTCACCTTGGCCTGGTCGATCGGATCGATCTCGGGAATCATCCGCAGGAAGCGCCCGCTCGACATCGTCTCCAGCGGCGAGACCGACAGCTTGTGCCTGAGCAGGCTCTTGGGCGTCAGTACCACGGTCGGCTTGCGGAAGTTGCGCACCATCTGCCGGCGGATGAGGTGGAACATCTGTGCCGGCGTGGACGGCACCACCACCGACATGTTGTGCTCGGCGCACAGCTGCAGGAAGCGTTCCAGCCGTGCCGAGGAATGCTCGGGCCCCTGGCCCTCGTAGCCGTGCGGCAGGAACATCATCAGCCCGCAGTAGCGACCCCACTTGGCCTCGCCGGAACTGATGAACTGGTCGATCACCACCTGTGCGCCGTTGACGAAGTCGCCGAACTGCGCCTCCCAGATCACCAGCGTATCCGGGTTGGTCGTGGCGTAGCCGTACTCGAAGCCGAGCACGGCCTCCTCCGACAACAACGAGTCGGTCACCACGAAGCGTCGCTGGTCCTCGTCCACCTGCGTCAGCGGAACCCACGGCTCGCGACCCTTCTGGTCGTGCAGCACGGCATGCCGGTGGAAGAATGTGCCGCGGCCGCTGTCCTGCCCGGTGAGGCGGATGTCGTAACCCTCGGTCAGCAAGCTGGCGTAGGCCATGGTCTCGGCGAAACCCCAGTCCATCGGCAGCTCGCCGGCCGCCATGCGGCGCCGGTCCGCCATGATGCGCTCGACGCGCGGATGCAGGGTGTGTTCCTCCGGCACGCGCGTAATCGCCGCCGCGTAACGCTCGACCTGCTCCGGCGTGATGCGGGTGCGCACCGGCTGGCTGAAATTGACCTCGTCGAAGCGCGTCCAGTCCACCGTGAACTTGTTGCCGACGAATCCCAGCGAACTCGAGACCACGCGTCCCTCATCGAGGCCCTGCCGGTAGGCGTCCACCATGGCCTGCGCCTGGTCCTCGCCGACCACGCCGTCCGCGGCGAGGCGCTTGGCGTAGATCTGGCGCGCGGTGGGGTGATTGCGCACCACACCGTACATTTGCGGCTGCGTCGCCGCCGGCTCGTCGGCCTCGTTGTGGCCGTGGCGGCGGTAGCAGACGAGGTCGATCACCACGTCCTTGCGGTACTTCATGCGGTAGTCGAAGGCGAGGCGCCCGACCAGCGCCACCGCGTCCGGATCATCGGCGTTCACGTGGAAGATGGGCGCCTCGATCATCTTCGCCACGTCGCTGCAATGCGGCGTCGAACGCGCATCCTGCGGGTGGCTGGTGGTGAAGCCGATCTGGTTGTTGCAGATGACGTGCACCGTGCCGCCGGCCGCGAAGCCGCGCGCCTGCGACATCTGCAGAGTCTCCATCACCACGCCCTGGCCGGCGAACGCCGCGTCGCCGTGGATCAGGATCGGCAGCACGGTCGAGCCGTCGCGGTCGCCACGCCGGTCCTGGCGGGCGCGCACCGAGCCGACCACCACCGGGTTGACGATCTCGAGGTGCGATGGATTGAAGGCCAGCGCGACGTGGATGTTGCCGCCCGGCGTGCTGATGTCGGACGAGAAGCCAAGGTGGTACTTCACGTCGCCGGAGCGCCGCTGCACCTGCGGGTCGTAGGCACCCTCGAACTCGGAGAACAGTTCCTTCGGCGGCTTGCCGAGCACGTTGACCAGCACGTTGAGCCGGCCGCGGTGGGCCATGCCGATGACGACCTCGTCCATGCCCCGGGCGCCGGCCTGCTGGATGATGTCGCCGAGCAGCGGGATCATGCTGTCGCCGCCCTCGAGCGAGAAACGCTTCTGCCCGACGTAGCGGGTGTGCAGGTAGCGCTCGATGCCCTCCGCGCCGGTGAGCCGCTCGAGAAGGTGGCGACGGTCGTCGGGCGCCAGGCCGCCGCCGGCCGCAGCCGCCTCGAAGCGGCGTTGCAGCCAGAGGCGTTCCTCGGTGTCCGTGATGTGGCCGAGTTCGGCGGCGATGGTGCCGCGGTAGACCCGGCCTAGCCGCTGCCTGATTTCCCGGAAACTCAGCCGGTCCGCGCCGCCGAAACCAGCCGTGGCGAACACGGTGTCGTCGTCCGAGGGGCCGAGCCCGTGGAAGGCCGGCTCGAGCTCCGGCAGGGGCTGCGGCCCGACCAGGCCGAGCGGATCGAGCTTTGCCAACCGGTGGCCACGCAGCCGGTAGGCCTCGATCAGCCGCAGCACCGCGGCCTGCTTGTCGAGGATCGCGTCGGGCACGGCGCCGGTCGCCGCCGCGGCGCGCGGGCGCAGCGCCCGGGCGGCGAACTCGCGCTCCACCGGGCCGCGCGGCATATCGCCGCCGCCGTTCGCAATGCCGTCGAACCATTCCCTGAGGGCCGGCTCGACCGACGCCGGATCCTCGAGAAACTGCTCGTAAAGCCCCTCGATGTAGGGTGCATTGCCGCCGAACAGCGGGCTGGTCGCGTACCGATCCTGCAGCGTCTTGCTCA
>DAOMOU010000206.1:0-3567 GCA_035444525.1 Gammaproteobacteria bacterium
TGCGCGCCTACAGCGCGCAGGTGTCCACGCTGCGGCTGATGATGCGCGGGGTGGACCCGGCGCTCGGCGAGGCGGTGGTACCGGGCCGGCGCGACCTGTCCACACCGGAGGCGCGCCGCGGCATGATGCTGGCTTTCCTGCCGTACCTGCTGATCCTGAGCGCCTTTCTCGGCGGTGCCTACCTGGTGATCGACGTCACGGCCGGCGAGCGCGAGCGCCAGTCGCTCGAGCCGCTGCTCGCGACCCCATCGAGCCGCGAGGCCATCATGAGCGGCAAGATCGCCGCGGCCTGCGCCTTCGGCATGCTCGGGCTGTTCCTGATCCTGCTGAGCTTCAAGCTGAGCTTCCAGTTTGCCGGCAGCGGCCCCTTCCGCGGCGTGGACGTGTCGCTCGCGGCGATGGGCAAGCTGCTGGTCGTACTCGCGCCGATGGTGCTGATCGGCACCACGCTGCTGACCCTGATCTCGGCCAGCGTCAAGTCGGTGAAGGAAGCGCAGAGCTACATGAGCGTGCTGATGCTGCTGCCGATCATCCCGACCATCGTGCTGATGATCAGCCCGGTGAAGAACCAGCTGTGGATGTTCGCGGTGCCCTTCCTGGCGCAGAACCAGGCCATCCTGATGGTGCTGCGCGCCGAGACCATTTCGGCGCTGCAGTGGCTGGTGTACGTCGGCGCGGGCCTCGGGCTCGGGCTGCTGCTTTGGCTGGCCGCCGCCAGGCTCTATCATCGCGAGAAGCTGGCGATCAGCGCCTGAATTGGGCGCCTGAATTGGGGACATTCCCCAATAACGCGTTATTGGGGAATGTCCCCAATTCCGAGGAGGACCGCCGATGTTCTGGATTGTGCTGGTGCTGCTGGCGGCGCTGCTGCTGTGGGGCGTGCTGATCTACAACCGGCTGGTGCGTGAGCGCAACCAGGTGCGGTCCGCCTGGAGCGACATCGACGTGCAGCTGACGCGGCGCCACGACCTGGTGCCGCAGCTGGTGGAGGCGGTCAAGGCCTACGCCGGCTACGAGCGCGCCACGCTGACCGCCGTGACCGAGCTGCGCGCGCGCGCCGCGGCGGCCGGCAGCCTGCGCGACAAGGCGCGGCTGGAGGATGAGATGGAGGCGGGGCTGCACCGGCTCATCGCGCTGGCCGAGTCCTACCCGGAGCTCAAGGCCGACGGCAACTTCCTGCAGCTGCAGCGCGACCTAGTCGAGGTCGAGGATCACCTGCAGTACGCGCGGCGCTTCTACAACGGCGCGGTGCGCATCTACAACACGCGCATCGAGAGCGTGCCCGATATGCTGGTGGCGCAACCCTTCCGTTTCGCGCCGGCCGAGTTCTTCGCCGTGGACGACGCGGAAGTGCGGGCGGCGCCGCGCGTGGCGCTCGGCTGACATGCGGCGCGCGACGGCGACATTGCTGCTGCTCACCCTGGCCGCCATCGTGCCGGCCGCGGCCGCCGAGCGCATCCTCGATTACCGCAGCGACATCGAGGTCAAGGCCGACGCCACGGTGATCGTGGCCGAAAGCATCGCCGTCGAGGCGCGCGGCGAGATCATCCGGCGGGGCATCTACCGCGATTTCCCGACCGACTACCGCGACCGGCTCGGCAACCGCTACCGGGTCGCCTTCGAGGTGCTGGAAGTGACGCGCAACGGCGCGCCCGAGCCGTACCACACGGAGCGCCGCGCCAACGGCGTACGCGTGTACGTCGGCAGCGCCGACCGCTTCGTCGAGCATGGCCGGCAGGACTACCGCATCGTCTACCGGACCGACCGGCAGCTCGGCTATTTCGAAAACCACGACGAGCTGTACTGGAACGTCACGGGCAACGGCTGGGACCTGCCCATCGAGCGCGCCGCCGCGGTCGTGCGGCTGCCGGACGGCGTGCCCATGGCTGAGGTCACCATGGAGGCATATACCGGCCGGCAGGGCAGCACCGAGCAGAGCTATGCCGCCGACCTTGACGGCCGCGCCGCCGTGATCGCCGCCACCCGGGCGCTCGGCGCGCGCGAGGGCTTCACCATCGTGGTGGGCTGGCCGAAGGGACACGTCCACGAGCCGGGCCCGGCGGAACGCCTCGAGCGCACGCTGGTGGACAACCGCGGCCTGCTGCTGGCCCTCATCGGGCTGCTGCTGGTGATCGGCTACCTCGGCTGGGCGTGGGCGCGCTACGGCCGCGACCCGCAGAAGGGCGTGATCTTCCCGCATTACGCGCCGCCGGATAAATATTCGCCGGCGTCCGCCCGTTACATCATGCGCATGGGCTACGACAACCGCGCCTTCACGGCCGCGGTCCTGAGCCTGGCCGTCAAGGGCCATGTCGAGATCGACGAACAGGGTGGCAAGTACACGCTGGTGAAGCTCGACTCCGACCAGCCGCTGGCCCCCGGCGAGCAGGCGCTCAAGGATGCGCTGTTCGCCAAGGCGGTGATCGTCGAGCTCGACAACAAGAACCATGCGCTCATGTCGGCGGCGAAGCGGGCCCATGAGCAGTCCCTGAAACGCGATTACCGCAAGATCTACTTCTTCACCAACTCCAACCTGCTGCTGCCGTCGCTCGGCGCGACCGCCGCGCTGGCGCTGGCGATCGGCCTGCTGGACGCGTTCCGGCCGATGGTGTTCGTGGTGCTGGGCGTCATCGTGCTGGCGCATTTCGTGTTTGCCTGGCTGCTGCGGGCGCCGACCGCACGCGGCCGGCTGCTGATGGACAAGCTGGAGGGCTTCCGCAGCTATCTCGAGATCGCCGAGAAGGACGAGCTGAACCTGCGCAATCCGCCCGAGAAGACGCCGGAGCTGTTCGAGCGCTACCTGCCGTTCGCGCTGGCGCTGGGCGTCGAGCAGAAATGGGCGGAGAAGTTCGCCGCGGTGTTTGCACGCCTCGCCGGCCAGCAGGGGACGAGCTACCGGCCGGCCTGGTACCGGGGCGATTTCAATGCACACAACATCGGCTCGTTCACGACCAGCGTCGGCAGCTCGCTCAGCTCGGCCATCTCCTCGGCCTCGACCGCGCCGGGCTCCAGCTCCGGCGGTGGCGGCGGCGGCTCGTCCGGTGGTGGTGGTGGCGGCGGCGGCGGCGGCGGCTGGTAACAGGAATCGGCAAAAACCGGGGTCAGAGACAGGTTTCCCGACGGGAAACCTGTCTCTGACCCCGGTTTTTTCAGCCCCAGCCGATTTCGTCCAGGTAGTCGTCGTCCAGGCCGAAATAGTGTGCCAGCTCGTGCAACACCGTGCGGCGGATCTCCTCGCGCAGCTCGTCCGGGGGCAAGCCGAGCTCGAGATGCGGCTGGCGGAAGATCCAGATGGTGTCCGGCATAACGTCCACGTAGTCGAGGCCGCGCTCCGGCAGCGCGATGCCCTCGTAGAGCCCCAGCAGGCCCTCGTCGTCCGGGTCCTGCTCCTCGCTCGGCCATTCCTCGACCACTACGCGCAGGTTCGCCACCCCCGCCAGCGCCCAGTCGGGCAGGGTGTCGAGAACCTCGTCGACCAGCCGTTCGAATTCGCGTCGGCGCATGCCGGCAGCGTATCAGGCCGCGGGGGTCTGGACTAAGGGCGCGAAGTACAACAAAGTGTCGCCA
>DAOMOU010000207.1:0-3563 GCA_035444525.1 Gammaproteobacteria bacterium
GCGCGCAGCCCGACCGCCTCGAGCAGCAGGGCCACCTCCGCGCAGTCCCGCCGGCCGCGGGCGCGAAACACGATCTCGGGTGAATCCGGGGCAACGTCCATCCGGCGTATCCTCCCCGTCCGGCGCGGTGGACTCAATGGCCGCCTGACGCGATGCAGCGTGCCACCGTGCCCTGGCGGGCTATGGTGAACCTCGATTGCGTGACGTCGAGCACAGATCCGGCCTCGACCAGCCGGGCAAGACCGCGGGGTTTTGAGCCAATTAGCGCCTAAATGCATTAAAAGCGCGGGTAAAAACATCGAAATGCACGTCTGCTTCATGCCTGGACCGCCCCGGCCACCAATGGCGGCGCCAGCCTGCACCTGCTATGCTGCATTGCAACAGCCCAGGCCGTGGAGGTGGTTTTGAGCACGCTGCGCGTCTTCAACGAGCACTACCAGGAAGACATCACGCTGCCGGACGGCGGCGTCATGCGCTTGCGGCTGGTGCGCGCCGAGGACCGGGAGGGCATCGTGGCGGCCTTCCAGCGGCTGTCCATCGAAAGCCGCGTGCAGCGCTGGTTCTACCCCAAGATGCGCCTCACTGAAGAGGAGCTCGACGCACTGGTCTCCCCCGCCGACGATCTGCACGGCGCCATCTCCGCGGTCGAACTCGGAGCGGACGGCAGCGAGAAGTCCGCGATCGGCATGGCGCGCTTCGTGCGCAGCAAGGACTACCCGGACACCGCCGAGATCGCCATCACCATCGTCGACGACTGGCAGGGCCTCGGCATCGGCCGGATCCTGCTGCACCGACTGCTGGCGATGATCAGCGAGCGTGGCATCCCCTTCGTCGACGGGCGGCTGCAGGCCGAGAACCGGGCCATGCGCCACCTGCTGGAGCCCTACGTGCCCCGGGACGGGTTCAAGCGGGAGGATTCGACGCTGCTGTTCCGGTTCCCGGTGCCGGCGCCGGGCGACCCACTGATGGCGCAGCTGGCAAGAAACGCCGCCGCCGTGGCACGCATGTTCAAGTGCATGGCCGAGGGCGCCATCGTGTTGCCGCTGGCGCTGGCAGAGAAACACCTGGAGTCGATCGGCCCGAAGGCCCTGCTGGCCGAGTTGCGTAAACGCGATCGCCAGGAACCTGGCAGCTGACGCCGCCGCGACGACCGCAATCGTGCACTCAAGACAGGACGGCCGGAGCGGCCTTGCGCCGCCCCGGCCGCGGGGCCGGCCCTTGCGGCCGCCCCGCGTGCGCTTGCGGAGGGACTGCTAGCGCACGCTCACCTTGTGGCGGCTGACCTTCGTGGCCTTCGGGATGACCAGCTCGAGGATGCCGTCCTTCAGTTCGGCCTTGGCCTTGTCGCCCACGACATCCACCGGCAGCGGAATGGTCCGCTCCATGGCGCCACGGGCCATCTCGGCGCGGTAGAAGTGCTCGGATTCCTCCTTCTCCGACACTTCGCGATGCACCGCGATGGTCAGGAAATCATCGGCCACGGTGATTTCCAGGTCTTTCTTGTCAACCCCGGGGAGCTCGGCGCGCACCAGCAACTCGCTGTCGCGATCCACCATGTCGATCCGCGGGAACTTCATGTCGAAGCCCTCGAGTTCGGCAAGCAGCGGACGCCTCCAGCTCATCGGCTCCATCCACGGGCGGGAAAACAGACTCTCGATGAAGTCTTCCATGCCCAGCAGAGGCTTGCTCATCCGCGCGACGCTCCTCGAGCCCTTCCCCGGTGACTTCGGGGACAACTCGCGTACCGTCGACATGCTCATCACCTCCCAGCAAAAAGTTGTGCCGCGGGAAAGATCTCCCTCGGCATAAGTAAAATTAGCCGCCGACCACGTGCCGGCTATCGAGGAAACCGCGGATTGACGGCCGGCGCAGTCATACGGCGCCACGAGCAAGAATCACACTGGCCTTTCAATGACCTGCCCGACTTCATCCGCAATCCGTGCGGGCGCGCCGCCGACCCTCAGGCAGGCGCGGCATCCAGCCGGTTGACCCGGCGCAGGTCGCCGCCGGCATGCGCCAGCACCCGCGGATCCATCACCCGCCGCCACAGCGGCGGCACCAGCGCCAGCAGGAACATGCCGAAGTAGCCGGTCGGCAGCTGCGGCGCGTCCTCGAAGTGGCGCAGGCTCTGGTAACGGCGGGCCGGCCAGGCGTGGTGGTCGGAATGCCGCTGCAGCTGGTAGAGCAGCAGGTTGGAGACGACGTGATTGGAGTTCCAGCTGTGGCACGGCGCGACCCGCTCGTAGCGCCCGTCCGGACCGCGCGCGCGCAGCAGGCCGTAATGTTCCACATAGTTGGCTGCCGACAGCAGGCTGTAGGCAAACACCGCCTGGAGCAGCAGGAACGGCAGCACCAGCGGCCCGAGGGCCAGCAGCAATACGCCCCAGAACCCCGCGCTGAGGGCCCAGGCCTGGAGATTTTCGTTGCCCACGTGGAATACGCCGTGCCCCAGCCCGGCCAGCCGCTCCCGCTCCAGCGCCCAGGCGCGGCGGCAGGCGCCCGGGATCTCGCGCATCATGAAGCGGTAGTAACTCTCGCCGAGGCGCGACGAGGCCGGGTCCGCCGGCGTCGCGACGTCGCGGTGATGGCCGCGCACGTGCTCGACCACGAAATGCCCGTAGCACGCGGGCGCCAGGGCGAATCGCGCCAGCCAGCGCTCGAGCCGTCCTTTCTTGTGTCCCAGTTCGTGCGCCACGTTGATGCCGGCGCCGCTGGTCCAGCCCGCCGAGACCGCCAGCCCCAGCCAGCCGAGCGGCGACAGGTCGCCCCGCACCGCGACCCACGCGGTGGCCGCGACCGTCAGCCACACCGCCGGGACGGTCAGCCAGGTCAGCCAGCGATACCAGCGATCCTCCTCCAGGGCGGGCACCAGCGATTCGGGCGGATTGTTGCGGTCCTCGCCGCACAGCAGGTCCAGCAGCGGCACCAGCCCGTAAACGGTCACCGGCGTCAGCCACAGCAGCCAGGCCTGTGGCCAGGTGCTCCACGCCAGCAGGCTGGCGAGCGGCAGCATGGGCAACAGCAGCGACACCAGCCACAGGAGCCGCCTGCGGTCGCTCCAGTCCCCTGCCTCGAGTGCGCTGGTCGCCATGCGTCGGCACCCCCCTGCCCTCACCGTGGACTCAGTCTAGCAATACGGGAGCTGAGCGGTCGCGGCGTACTGCGGGAAACCCGGTCGGGCCGCGCGTCGAACTGCGCTACCATTGCCGACTTGTGCCTGGCGCTGACCGTGGACGGAGCCCTTCGAAATTGACCATCATGGATCGCCTGCTGACCGCGGGATTCCGGCACAACAGCCGGCGTCTGACGCGTTTCGCGCGGCCGCAGCCGAGCGAGTCGCTGCCGCCCCCGGACCCCTCGCGCAAGTACATGCTGTACCTGCACGTGCCGTTCTGCACCGTACTGTGCCCGTTCTGCTCCTTCCACCGCGTGTGCTTCGAGGAGCAGAAGGCCGTCAAGTATTTCCAGAGCCTGCGCCAGGAAATCCGCATGGCGCACGAGGTCGGCTATCGCTTCTCCGACCTGTACGTCGGCGGCGGCACCCCCACGGTGATGCCGGGCGA
>DAOMOU010000208.1:0-2866 GCA_035444525.1 Gammaproteobacteria bacterium
CGCTCGGGAACCGGCCCCGAGGGGCCGCTGCACTGCTCCCGGGATCGTTACGGGATGGTCTTGCTCACCATGGCCGACCGGGCGCTCTCGAGCCCGTCCGCGCAGGTCGCGGTGACCGAGAAGTACCAGGTCCCCTGTACCAGGTTGTCGATATGGAAGCTGGTCAGGCCGCCGCTGACGTTGACGGCCTGGTCGAGCTGCGCGCTGTTGCGGCCGTAGTAGATCCGGTAGCTGCTGATCGTTCCGATCGGCGAGCCGTCCACGCGCTCGGTCGGCGGCGTCCAGCTCACCGTGGCCGCGCCGGTCGAGGGCTGCGGCTCGGTCACCGTGAGCGAGAAGGCCGGCAGGGTGGTGGTCGCCTGGCCGTCGCTCACCGAGATGCGGATGTTGGTGTAGGTGCCGACATTCGCGCTGCTCGGCGTGCCGTACAGCCGCCCGGTGGACGAGTTGAAGTACATCCAGTTCGGCGCGCCGGCGACCGAGAAGGTCAGGCTGTCGCCGTCGGGGTCGGAGGCGGTGGGCGTAAAGCTCCACGGCGTGCCGACGACCAGCGCCGTGTTCGGCGAACCGGAGATCACCGGCGGATTGTTGGCCGGGGGCGGCGGCGTCGGGTCCGGATCCGGCTCGGGATCGGGGTCCGGCGGCGGCGGCGTCGGGTCGGGGTCCGGATCGGGCGGCGGCGGGGTGGGATCGGGATCCGGCTCCGGGTCCGTCGAGCTGTTGCCGCGCGCCTGGGCGTTGACGGCTCTGATGACGTCGTCAGAGGCGTAGGCGGTGCTGGTGGTCGCGCGACGCAGGGCGCCGCGTGAGCCGGACGGCAGGCGGGCGGCGAGGATCTCGGGCTCCAGGTCCGCCTCGGCAGTCTCGATGACCTCCAGGGTTGCCGCGATCACCGGGTCGGGATCGACGATCTGGGCGGCGCGCAGCACGCGGGCTGCCTGCCGGAAGGTGGTCGCCGGGATGGTGACGTTGCGGGTGCTGGCGGTCTGCGGCGCGTCGGGACGCACCTGGCGGATGGACAGGTCCATCGCGTCGGTGGCGTTGTTGCCGTAGACCTGCAGCCCGTTGCTCATGGCCTCGACCAGCACGGCGGCGCTGGCGACGTTGGCGACGGCGGCGAGGCGCGAGTTGCTCTCGTAGGCGCCCATGCCGTCGAGCCAGCCGTCCACCAGGTCGGCGGACAGCGCGGCCACCACGGCGTCGCCGTTGAGGTTCTGGCCGGTGGCGTTCATTGCGTCGCGGGTGCGGCGGATCATTTCGCCCAGTGTTTCGCTGGTCTTGACGACCATGGCGACGTTGTCGCCGGTGATCGGGGTGGTGACCGGGTCGGCCAGCAGGGCGGTGTCGAGGCCGAAGCCGTAGCGGGTGGTAACGGCGTGGCGGGCGGCGGAGACGCTCGAGTCGCTGATGCCGCCGTTGCGGCGCGCGGTCTCGTAAATCAGCGTGCTGAAGGGGTTCAAGTTGCTGATCGTGCGCGTCGAGGGGCGGCTGATGGCGGACACCAGGCGGAAGTCGGGCGTGCCGCCGGTGACCAGGTCGATGCCCCGGTCGGCCTGCAGGGTCAGCGCGTAGTTGTTGTCCTGGGTGGTGATGACCAGGTCGTAGTCGGCGGTGTCGCCGCTGGTGGTCTCGGTGAGCAGCGCGCCGTTCCTGGCGAAGACGCGCAGGCGCGCGCCGACGATCGGGCCGTCGCCGACGCTGCCGGTCACGTGGTTCTCGGTGGTCCCGCCGCTCGGGGGCGGGGTGCCGCCGCTCGGCGGGGGATTCGTGCCGGCCGGCGGCGGAGTGACGGAGGAGCCGCCGTCACTCTCGCCACCGCCGCACCCGCCGAGAGTCAGCAGGAAAGCGATGATCAGCGCGCTGCAGCGCGTCTTTAGTGGTGAATTCCAGGTAGCCATGGCGAAACCTCGCTTCGCAACATGGCCACGGAAAAGATCAACTCACGGGTAGCAGTGCTTTGCAAAAAGCGCGGTGTCCCGCGCCGGATCGGACGCGCCGGAGGTGGAAAGTGGCAGGCCAGCCGTGTGCGGCTGCGCAACCGTTGGTATGACGAATGTCTTCCCATGTTTTCTGGCGGCCCCGCTATCGTAGAACCCGGAGGTTCCTTAGACCGGAAGCTTTGCGTCCTCACCTTTCAGTGAGTTTGCCTTTTTCAGTGGCCTCGACTGTGTCGTGTACTCCCCCCGTCGCCGGGGACGTGCTGACAGGACAAACCGCCGAGAGGCGTGGCCGTAGCGTGGCCGTCCGGGAGTCGGTTGCGCAGGGAGTTGCCGAGGCGGGCGCACGCCGGGGGAGGGGATGGCGCGTCCCTGGTCTTTGGCAACCCCGCTGTCGTAGGACCTCGTCCCTTAGACCGGTGGCTTTGCGTCCCCGCCTTTCGACGGGTTTGCCCTTGTCAGTGGGCGTAGTTCTACGCGTGGCGCGGCGGGCCCGCAATAGGTATTTGACGTTTGCCGGCGGCGCCGTGCGGGAAGTGTGACTTGCGTCACACCCCCGCGGGTCGGACCCGCGGAAGTAATTGATAATAAATGGAAAACTTCGTAGAAGGGGTAATTCTGAAGCCTTAGAACGCTGATTTTTGGGCCAAAAATGAGCTGTAAGGGCAGTTGGGAATCGGGGCGGCCCTGGCGGGTTGTCGTAAGAGCGCCGGAAATGACCGGTTTCCGGTGTTCTAAGGCGTGCGGAAGGCGGGTTTTGGGCTGGTTTTTCTCGATTCGTCAGGAGCTTGGCGTGGTCCGACCCGGTGGTGGGGCCGGTGGTGGGGGGTAGCGCATGTTGCGCTCCCAGGCGAGCGAGGAGGCGACGATCTTGTCGAGGTCGTCGAGCTGCGGCGTCCAGCCGAGCAGCTCGCGGATGCGGCTGGGGG
>DAOMOU010000208.1:2876-3513 GCA_035444525.1 Gammaproteobacteria bacterium
ACCAGCGTCGGCGGGTCGCCGGGCCGGCGTGCGTCCTCGCGCACCGGCAGCGGCTCGCCGGTGAGCCGCTCCACCGCCTGCACCACTTCGCGCACGCTGTAGCCGTGGCCGTAGCCGCAGTTGAGCACCTGGCTGTCGCCGCCGTTGCGCAGCCATGTGAGTGCGTCCAGATGGGCGGCGGCGAGATCCTCGACGTGGATGTAGTCGCGCACGCCAGTGCCGTCGGGCGTGTCGTAGTCGGTGCCGAATATGGTCAGCGCATCGCGCTTGCCGCAGGCCACTTCGCAGGCGACCTTGACCAGCAGCGTGGCCTTGGGCGTGGACTGGCCGATGCGGCCCTCGGGGTCGGAGCCCGCGACGTTGAAGTAGCGCAGTGCCACGTAGCGCGGCCCGCCGGCGGCCGCGAGGTCGCGCAGCATCCACTCGCTCATGAGCTTGGACGTGCCGTAGGCGTTGATCGGCGCGGTCGGCGTATCCTCGCGCGCGATGCCGCCCGGCGGCAGGCCGTACACCGCCGCGGTGGAGGAGAACACGATGTGTTGCACACCGGCTTCGGCGGCGCATTGCAGCAGGTTGCGCGTGGCGCAGGTGTTGTTGCCGTAGTACTTGAGCGGGTTGGCGACCGATTCCGGCACGA
>DAOMOU010000209.1:0-3505 GCA_035444525.1 Gammaproteobacteria bacterium
CCTTCGGTGCGCGCCACGGCCTCCAGCAGCATGGCTTCCACCTCGCGCCACGGGACGTCGTAGCCGATGCCGACCGTGGTGTGCAGCACCAGTCCCTGCGTGCGCGCCAGCGCCGAGTAGTTGACGACGTTGGCATTGAGGATGCTGGAGTTCGGGATGACGGCGATTTCGTTCTTGGCCGTGCGAATCCGGGTGGTCATCAACCTGACGTCATCGACCGCGCCCACGACTTCGCCGATCTTGACCAGTTCACCCGGCTTGAATGCGCCGCGGTAGGTCATGGACAGGCCGGCGATCAGGTTGGAGATCAGGGACGAGGACCCGAGCGAGAAGATCACGCCCAGGAACAGCGATACCCCCTTGAATGCCGCCGAGTCCGAACCGGGGATGTAGGGATAGGCGACCACCACCGCCAGCGCGACGATCAGCACGCGCAGGATCTTGAACGTGGGCAGCGCCCAGTCCGGGTCGAAGCTCTGCAGGCGGATGCGCCCGAGCTCGACGCCCCTGAAGAACATGCGGGCCAGGCGGATGATGTAGCGCACCACGACGAACAGGACGACCAGGAACACCAGGTCCGGGATCGAGGCGACGAAACCCTGCCACAGGCTGCGCAGCGGATCGACCACCAGGTCGAACAGCACCTGCGCCGCGGGGCGCGTCCACGGGAACAGGCCCAGCACCGTGTGCAGGTAGAAGTACGCCAGCAGCACCAAGACCAGCAGGCGGGCGGCACGCATCAGGCCCGACAGCACCGCCCAGAGCTGTTCGACGCGGATCAGCCGGTGGGACTTGTCCTCCAGGGTCTGCAGCTGTCGCTCGACCCGGCGCTGCGCGAGGCCTGTCGCCCAGCGTGACAGGCGGACGATGAGCCAGAGCACCAAGGCCATGAGCGCAGTGGCCGCGAGCGCGATCGTGGTGTTGCGGATCAGTACGGGGCGACTGCGGTCGCTGCGGTACTGGGTGATGGCCTGGCCGATTTTCCTGGTGTATGTGGTCGCCAGCACCCTCCGGTCGATCCCCTCGAACTCGCCGTCGAAATCGAACACGGGCAGCAGCAGCAGGTTGCCGGCAAGGATCTGCGTCCGGTCGGCGGACTCGACCGTGTGGATGTCGCTGACCTGGATGCTCCCGTCCCTGGCCGCGGCGATGATGTTCCTGCGCACGGAGTCGGCCCGTTCCTGCGCCGGATACGACGGCGTCCCCCGCACCGGGAACAGGTGGTTGCCATCGACGATGACCGGGGCGACGTTCGCCGGCTGGGCCGGAGCGGTGCGGTCGGGCGATGCGGACTGCGCCCAGGCCGGCTGGCCACAGGCCAGCAGCAGGGCGAACCCCGTCATCGCGAACCGGGCCATGAGCGATGCGGGCAGTACGCGCGGGGGCATCGGTAGCCTCATCGTCAGTCGTCCGGGGCGAGAGTGGCGAGCATGCCCGTTCCTGCGCCGGCAAGAAATGGGGTCAGGGTCAGTTTTTCCGTTGGACTGTTCCGGCATACGTGCAGGCTCCGGGGAAAACCGACCCTGACCCTTCTCCCTGCCTTGCCTTGTCCGCGACGACCGCCGCCCCGATACTGCCCCGCATGTCGAATGAGTCAATGCCCGAGCCATGAAGCAGCGCGCCAAACGCATCCTCGGCTGGGGATTGTTCTCGCTGCTGGCGCTGGTCGCCAGCGGCGTGCTGCTGGCCGACCACCTGATGCCGCCGGCCACCGGCGCGCCCGGCCATGCGCTGCCGATCGTGCCGGGGCAGACCGCGCTGGACCGCGAGCTGGAGCCGCTGCTGGCGCGAAATCCCGGCAAGACCGGGGCGATCCTGCTGTCCGACGGCCTGGACGCGTTCGCCGCGCGCGCGATGTCGGCGCGGCAGGCCGGCCGCAGCCTCGACCTGCAGTACTACATCTGGCACGACGACCTCACCGGCCACCTGCTGCTGTACGAGGCGTGGAAGGCGGCCGAGCGCGGCGTGCGCGTGCGCCTGCTGCTCGACGACATCAACACCACCGGCAAGGACACGGCGCTGCTGGCGCTGGACGCACACCCGAACATCGAGATCCGCGTCTACAACCCGTTCCGCAACCGCGAGGGCATCGCCCGCCTGCTGGAGATGGTGCAGCGCGTGTTCTCGATCAACCACCGGATGCACAACAAGGCGTGGATCGCCGACGGGCGGGTGGGCGTGGTCGGCGGGCGCAACGTCGGCATCGAGTACTTCGACGCCTCGGGCGACACCAACTTCCGCGACCTCGACCTGCTGATGTTCGGTCCCGAGGTGGCCTCGGCCAGCACGATCTTCGACGAGTTCTGGAACAGCGAGGCGGTGGTGCCGCTGGCGCAGCTCGCCCGCAAGCCGAAGGAGACGCTGGAGGCGGTGCTCGCGCAGATCAAGGAAGAAGTGCGCAGCGACGCCGCGCGCCGCTACCTGGACAAGGTGGACGGGTCGCCGAGCGTGCAGGCCTATTTCGCGCAGGAGCTGACCCCTTTCTGGAGCGAGCGGATGCGGATCCTGTCCGACCCGCCGCTGAAGTGGAAGTCCGAGCCGCGCGTCGACGGACTGGTGGTGAAGCTGTTCGATACGCTGCGCCTGACCCGCGAGAAGGCGTTGCTGATCTCGCCCTACTTCGTGCCCGGCGACGAGGGCGTGGCCGCGTTCGCCGCACTGGTGCGCGACCACGGCGCGCATGTCGGCGTGATCACCAACTCGCTGGCCGCCAACGACGTGGTCGCGGTGCACGGTGGCTACGCCAACTACCGCAAGGCATTGCTGGGAACCGGCGTGAAACTCTACGAGACGCGACCGCAGGCCTCGCACTCCGATTCGAGCCTGTTCGGCAGCAGCGGCGCCAGCCTGCATACCAAGGCCTTCGTGGTCGACGACCGCTACGGCTTCATCGGTTCGTTCAACCTCGACCCGCGCTCGATCGACATCAACACCGAGATGGGCGTGCTGTTCGACGACCCGCCGCTGGCCGAAGCCCTGCGCGACGAGTACCTGCGGCTGTCGGGATCGGAGATGAGCTACTGGGTCTATCTCGACGGCGACGACGACCTGCGCTGGCTGGACCGCGGCGTCGATCCGCCGGTGGTGCTCGACCACGAGCCCGAATCCACGCGCTGGCAACGCATCCAGGCGCGCGTGGTCGGCTGGCTGCCGGTGGAGTCGCAGCTTTAAAACAGGGGTCAGAGTAGAGTTTTCCCCAAGCGACCCTCGCAATCGAACGGAACACGAGGGAAAACTCTACTCTGACCCCTGTTTTCCTCTGACCCCTGTTTTCGCCCCTGGCCAACGTCACGGGCATTTCGCCAGCGAGGGGCGTAGAATGCCGCGCCTGTGACGCCACCTCGCCCGCAATCCGGGCCGACTTCCCAGCACAATCATCCACTTACCTCATTCCCCTTGGGTCCCGCACGCAGCGCGCGCGGCGCCTTCGACGGAGTTTTATCCATGATCTTCGAACAGCTCGGGACCTACGGCCACGAACAGGTCGTGTTCTGCCACAACCAGG
>DAOMOU010000210.1:0-3500 GCA_035444525.1 Gammaproteobacteria bacterium
GTCGGCACGACAGCGGGACCGGGGTGTCACAGGCGCGCTGAGTGAGCTTGTATCTTCAGTTCCGGCCAGCGCGGTAAAGTCTTTTTGCGGTGAAGGCCGCCGGACCGGACCGTGCAGCTTGTGCGAGCTGGGGCTTGTCAGCCCGGATCTAAGTTTAATGCGCACGGACCCCGCGCTGGTCTTCGTGAAGCCCGAACGGTTAGTCGCGCCCCTGGGAGCGCGTATCCACAAGCAAGGGAGCCGAAGATCATGTCCGAGTCATCCGTGGTCGCAGGGATCGATGTTGCCAAGGCGCATGTCGACGTGGCGGTGCTGGGCACACCAGCGCTGGCCGAGCGTTTTGCCAACGACGATGAGGGTCATCAGGCCTTGATCGAGCGACTGAGGCCGCTGGACGTACAGCTGGTGGTGATGGAGGCCACCGGCGGCTACGAGGCGCCGCTGGCCTGCGCGCTGCAGGTCGCGGGGCTGGCGGTGGCGGTGATCAACCCGCGCCAGGGACGGGACTTCCTCAAGGCGATGGGACGGCTCGCCAAGACCGACCGCATCGATGCCGCGGGTCTGGCGGAGTTCGGGCGCGTGCTGTTGAGCCGGGAGGACCTGGCGAGCTACCTCAAGCCGCTGGCGTCCGAGGAGCAACAGGACCTGGCCGCCCTGGTCGACCGGCGCCGGCAGCTGGTGACGATGCTGGGCATGGAGCGCCAGCGGCTGAGCCGCTCGCGCCGCGCGGTGCGTCCCAGCATCAAGGCGGTCATCAAGGCCATCGAGCGACAGCTCGATCGTGCTGATCACGACCTGGACCGGCACGTGAAAACGCACTTCGCCCCGCTCGATCAGCTGCTGCGCTCCACCAAGGGCATCGGCCCGGTGGCCAGCGCGACCCTGATCGCGGATCTGCCTGAGCTCGGTCGCCTGAACCGGCGCCAGATCGCCGCGCTGGTGGGCGTCGCCCCGGTGGCCCGCGACTCCGGCCGGCTACGCGGACGACGGCGCATCCAGGGCGGCCGCGCCAAGGTGCGTCGTGCTCTCTACATGGCCACCATCGTCGCCTGCATGCGCAAGCTGCTCACCATCCTCAACGCCATGGCCAGGTCGCAAACCCCGTTCGATCCCGACCACGCGAGGGCTTGACAGGCAAGACGGTTACTCAGACTTCGCCGAACGAAGCGCGCCCATGGCGGCCCGGTCCCGCGGACAAACGCCAACCGAAGCGCACCCATGGCGGCGCTGCCCCGTCGGCGGCCGTAAACCGGTGTCTGACCCCGGTTTTGCGCCCGCAGGCGCCCGGCGTGGCTAGTACAATGGCGCGATGGACATCACCCCCATCCTCGACCCGCTGAACGACGCACAGCGCGAGGCCGTCACGGCGCCGTCCGACGCGCCGGTGCTGGTGCTGGCGGGCGCGGGCAGCGGCAAGACCCGCGTGCTGGTCCACCGCATCGCCTGGCTGGTTCAGGTCGAGGGCGTGTCGCCGTGGGGCGTGCTGGCGGTGACGTTTACCAACAAGGCCGCCGGCGAAATGCGCGGCCGCATCGAGGAGCTGCTCGGCATGCCGGCCGGCAACCTCTGGGTCGGCACTTTCCACGGGCTGGCGCACCGCCTGCTGCGGCTGCACTGGAGGGAAGCGAAGCTGCCGCAGACCTTCACGGTGCTCGACTCGGAGGACCAGCTGCGGCTGATCCGGCGGCTCCTCAAGGCGCTGGAGCTGGACGAGAACCGCTGGGTGCCGCGCGAGGTGCAGTGGTTCATCAATGCGCGCAAGGACGAGGGCCTGCGCGCCGCCCACCTGGACGCCGGCGACGACCCGAACCGCCGCATGTTCATCCGTATCTACGAGGCCTACCAGGCACAGTGCGAGCAGAGCGGGCTGGTGGATTTTGCCGAGCTGCTGTTGCGCGCGTTCGAACTGTGGCGCGAGAACCCCGAACTGCTGGACCATTACCGGCGGCGCTTCCGGCACCTGCTGGTGGACGAGTTCCAGGACACCAACGCCATCCAGTACGCCTGGCTGCGCCTGCTGGCGGGACCGGAGGGCAAGCCGTTCATCGTCGGCGACGACGACCAGAGCATCTACGGCTGGCGCGGTGCCCGGGTCGAGCACATCCGACGCTTCCGCAAGGACTTTCCCGGCACGCGGCTGGTGCGCCTGGAGCAAAATTACCGCTCTACCGGCAACATCCTCAACGCGGCCAACGCGCTGATCGCGAACAACCGCGAGCGCCTCGGCAAGAAGCTCTGGACCGAGGGACACGCCGGCGAACCGATCCGCCTGTATGCGGCGTACAACGAGCGCGACGAGGCCGAGTTCGTGGTGGGACGCATCCGCGCCGCCATCGAGCAGGGCGCGGCCAACAGCGACATGGCCGTGCTGTATCGCTCCAATGCACAGTCGCGCGTGTTTGAAGAAGCGCTCATCCAGGCCCGCATTCCCTATCGCGTCTACGGCGGCCTGCGCTTCTTCGAGCGCGCCGAGATCAAGGATGCGCTGGCCTACCTGCGGCTGATCGCGAACCGCGACGACGATTCCGCCTTCGAGCGAGTCGTGAACCTGCCCACGCGCGGCATCGGCGCCCGCACCCTCGAGGCATTGAGGGACTACGCCCGTGCCAACGCCACCTCCATGTGGCGTGCCGCCGGCGCGCTGGTCACGGACGGGCTGAGCGCCCGTGCGGGCCAGGCCCTGCACGGCTTTCTCGCGCTGATCGAGGCGCTCGATCGCGACACGCGCGCGCTGGAGCTGCACGAGCAGGTGGACCACGTCATCCAGGCCAGCGGGCTGATCGCGCACCACGGCAAGGAGAAGGGCGAGCGCGGCGAGGCGCGGATCGAGAACCTCGAGGAGCTGGTCAGCGCGGCGCGTGGCTTCGAGCCGGAGCCGGACTCCGAGATGCGCCTGCTGGACGAGTTCCTGGCGCATGCCGCGCTGGAGGCGGGCGAAGGGCAGGGCGGCGCCTGGGAGGACTGCGTGCAGATGATGACGCTGCACTCCGCCAAGGGCCTGGAGTTTCCCATCGTGTTCCTGGCGGGCATGGAGGACGGGCTGTTCCCGCACAAGCGCAGCCTGCTGGACGCCGATGGCCTCGAGGAAGAGCGGCGACTCGCCTATGTCGGCACGACTCGGGCCATGCGCGAGCTGTATCTCAGCTATGCAGAGCAGCGCCGCCTGCACGGCGTGGACAATTACGGGATTCCGTCGCGCTTCATCGGCGAGCTGCCGGCCGAGCTGGTCGAGGAAATCCGGCCGGCGGTGCGCGTGTCGCGGCCGGCCGCGGCGCCGAGCGGCCGATTCCGCGACCAGGCACCGGGTGGCATTTCCCTGGGCCAGCGCGTACGCCACGGCCAGTTCGGCGAGGGCGTCGTGCTGAACCACGAGGGCCACGGCAGCCACGCGCGGGTGCAGGTGAACTTCGAGCAGGCCGGCCCGAAGTGGCTGGTGCTCGCCTATGCGCGCCTTGAAGTGATGTAACATCGGCAGCGCCGCCCAGGCCGGAAACAAGCAA
>DAOMOU010000211.1:0-3458 GCA_035444525.1 Gammaproteobacteria bacterium
ACCTCGAACATGGTGGTGGCGACGCCGGCGTGGCTGCGCATGCCCACGCCGACCACGGAAATCTTCGCCACGTTGGGGCTGCCGAGCACGTCGCCGGCGCCGATCTCCGCGGCCGCCGCCCGGGTCAGCTCCATGGCCTGCTCGAACTCGTCGCGCGGCACGCTGAAACTGAAGTCCACCACGCCGGAGCGCGGCGCGTTCATGACGATCATGTCGACGACGATGTGCGCCTCGGACACGCCGTTGAGAATCGCGTAGCCGTTGCCTGGCTTGTCGGGCACGCCGGTGATGGTCACCTGGGCCTCGTCCCTGGAGAAGGCGATGCCGGAGACGACGGGTGCTTCCATGTCGGGTTCCTCGTAGCTGATCAGGGTCCCCTCGCCCTCGCCGCTGTTGTGCAGCACGCGGACGGGAACGTTGTACTTGCCGGCGAACTGCACCGAGCGGATCTGCAGCACGCGCGAGCCGAGGCTGGCGAGCTCGAGCATTTCCTCGAAGGTGACGCGGGACAGGCGACGGGCCTGCGGCACCATGCGCGGGTCCGTCGTGTACACGCCATCGACGTCGGTGAGAATCTGGCACTCGTCGGCCTTGAGCGCCGCGGCCAGCGCCACGCCGGTGGTGTCCGAGCCGCCGCGCCCGAGTGTCGTCACCTGGCCGTCCGCGTCGATGCCCTGGAAGCCGGCCACGACGGGGATGACGCCGGCCGCAAGGTCGGCCTCGAGCCGCCCGGTCTCGACTTCCTCGATGCGCGCCTTGCAATGCACGGCGTCGGTGCGGATGCGCACCTGGTGGCCCAGCCAGGAGCGCGCCTGCAGGCCGAGCTCCCTGAGCGCCATCGCCATCAGCGCGATCGACACCTGCTCGCCCGAGGACAGCAGCATGTCGAGCTCGCGCGGGCTGGGCCGGGTGGAGATCGCGTGGGCCTTGGCGAGCAACTCGTCGGTGGTGTCGCCCATGGCCGACAGGACCACGGCCACCTGGTGGCCCTCCCGCCGCTTCCTGCCGATCACCGCCGCGACGGCGCGGATGTGGTCTACGCTGGCGACGGAGCTGCCGCCGAACTTCATGATGTAGCGGGCCATTGCTCGCGCCTTCGTGGTCAGCCGGCCAGGCGCGCGCGCGCGAAGGCGCGGGCCATGTCCAGCGCCTCGTCCAGCCGCGCCGCGTCCGCGCCGCCGGCCTGCGCGAGGTCCGGCCGCCCGCCGCCCTTGCCGCCGACCAGCTGGGCCGCCGCGTTGACCAGGTCCACCGCGCTGATGCGCTCGACGCAGTCCTTGGTCACGCCGGCCACCAGCCGCACCTTGTCGCCGTCGGCGGCGCCGAGCAGCACCACGCCGCTGCCGAGCTTCTGCTTGAAGCGGTCGACGGCGTCGCGCAGCACCTTGGGGTCGCTGCCGGCAAGCCGCGCGATGTAGATGCGCGCGTCGCCGACCGACTCGGCACGCTCCGCGGGATCATCACTGCCGCCGCCGGTGGCCAGCTTCGTCTGCAGCTGCTGGACTTCCTTCTCGAGCTGCCGCGCGCGTTCGATGAGCTGCTGCACCTTCTGGCCGGCCTCGTCCCAGCCGCCCTTCAGCAGGGCAGCAATTTGCTGCAGGCTCTGTTCGTGGCGCGCCGTCCACGCCAGCGCGCCCTCGCCGGTGACCGCCTCGATGCGGCGCACCCCGGAGGCGATGCCGCTCTCGGCGACGATCTTGAACAGCCCGATGTCGCCGGCCCGGCGCACATGCGTGCCACCGCAAAGCTCCATCGAGAAATCGCCCAGCTTGAGGACGCGCACGCGATCCTCGTACTTCTCACCGAACAGCGCCAGCGCCCCGCCGGCCACCGCCTCCTCGTAAGGGACCACCCTGGTCTCGGCCGCGGCATTGGCGCGCACCTGGGCGTTCACCAGCGACTCGATCTCGGCGAGCTGCGCGCGGCTGAGCGGCTCGTAGTGCGAGAAGTCGAAGCGCAGCCGGTCGGGTGCGACCAGCGAGCCCTTCTGCTGCACGTGCCCGCCGAGCACCTTGCGCAAGGCGGCGTGCAGCAGGTGCGTCGCGGAGTGGTTGAGCACCGTGGCCTGGCGCGCACCGGCATCCACTTCGGCACGCACCTGTTCGCCGCCTTCGAGGCGGCCGCGCAGCATGCGGCCGTGGTGGGCATGCGCCTTGCCCCACTTGCGGGTATCGGTGACCTGGAACTCGCCGGCCGCGGCGCGAATCCGGCCGATATCGCCGACCTGGCCGCCCGACTCGGCGTAGAAGGGCGTCTCGTCGAGGATGATGACGCCCTCGTCGCCCTCGCCGAGTGCATCCACCTGGCGGCCGCCGTCCTTGTACAGCGCGAGGATCACGCCCGAGGCGCCGAGCGAGTCGTAACCGACGAACTTGGACTCGAGTTCGGTGTCCTGCTTCTCACCGTAGTCCGCCTCGAAGCGGCTGGCGGCGCGGGCGCGCTCGCGCTGCGCCTCCATGGCGCGTTCGAAGCCGGCGTGGTCCACCGCCAGGCCGCGCTCGCGCGCGATGTCGGCGGTCAAATCCAGCGGGAAGCCGTAGGTGTCGTAGAGCTTGAAGGCGGTCTCGCCGGGGATGACGCCGCCGTCGAGGCCGGCGATGGCCGAGTCGAGCAGCCGCATGCCCTGGTCGAGCGTCTCGGCGAAGCGCTGCTCCTCCTGGTGCAGCACTTTCTCGACGTGGCCGCGCGCTTTCGCGAGTTCGGGGTAGGCCTCGCCCATCTGCTGCTCGAGCGTCTCGACCAGCCGCCAGAAGAACGGCTCCTCGATGCCGAGCTGGTAGCCGTGGCGGATGGCGCGGCGGATGATGCGCCGGAGCACGTAGCCGCGGCCCTCGTTGGCGGGCAGCACGCCGTCCACCACCAGGAAGGCACAGGCGCGGATATGGTCCGCGATCACCCGGAGCGAGGCGTTGTCGTGATCGTCCGTGCCGGCCAGCTCGGCGGCGCGGCTGAGCAGCGCGCGGAACAGGTCGATGTCGTAGTTGGAGTGCACGCCCTGCAGCACGGCGGCGAGCCGCTCGAGGCCCATGCCGGTGTCCACCGAGGGCTTGGGCAGCGGCGTCATCGAGCCGTCGGCCGCGCGGTTGAACTGCATGAACACCAGGTTCCAGATCTCGACGTAGCGATCGCCGTCCTCGTCGGGCGAGCCGGGCGGCCCGCCGGGCACCTCGGGACCGTGGTCGTAGAAGATCTCGGAGCAGGGCCCGCAGGGGCCGGTATCGCCCATGGCCCAGAAGTTGGAGTCGGCGCCGAGCCGGCTGAAGCGTGCCGGGTCCACGCCGATTTTTTCCAGCCAGATGGCGGCGGCCTCGTCATCCTGCTCGTAGACCGTCACCCAGAGCTTGTCGGCCGGCAGCCCGAGCGTGCCGGTGATGTAGTCCCAGGCGTAGCGGATGGCGTCTTCCTTGAAGTAGTCGCCGAAGCTGAAGTTGCCCAGCATCTCGAAGAAGGTGTGGTGC
>DAOMOU010000212.1:0-3426 GCA_035444525.1 Gammaproteobacteria bacterium
ACCACGGAGGCAGAATGAAGAAGAAGCGCAACCTGTTCTACGCCCAGTCCGGCGGCGTGACCGCCGTGATCAACGCCACCGCCTGCGGGGTCATCGAGACCGCGCGCGCCAGGCGGGACCGTATCGGCAAGGTCTACGCCGGTCGCATGGGCATCGTCGGCGCGCTGCGGGAGGAACTCATCGACACGGGCAAGGAGTCGGCGAAAGACATCGCGGCCCTGCGGCACACACCGGGCGGCGCCTTCGGCTCGGTGCGCTACAAGCTCAAGAGCATCGAGCAGAGCGCCGCCGAGTACCAGCGCCTCATCGAGGTGTTCCGCGCGCATGACATCGGCTACTTCATCTACAACGGCGGCGGCGACTCCATGGATACGGCCAACAAGGTCGCGCAGGTCGCCAGGCAGATGGACTACGAGATCACCTGCGTCGGCGTTCCCAAGACCGTCGACAACGACCTGCCGGTCACGGACAACTGCCCCGGCTTCGGCTCGGTCGCCAAGTACGTGGCCGTTTCGACCCTCGAGGCGGGCATCGACGTCGGCTCCATGCCGCAGACCAAGGTCTTCATCCTGGAGGTCATGGGCCGGCATGCCGGCTGGATCGCCGCGGCCGGCGGCCTGGCCGGCAAGGACCGCAGCGAGCCGCCGCACATCATCCTGTTCCCGGAGGTGCCCTTCGACGAGGAGCGCTTCGTCGAAATGGTGCGCAAGAGCGTCGAGCAGCACGACAGCTGCGTGATCGTGGCCTCGGAGGGCATCCGCAGGCCCGACGGCAGCTTTGTGGCCGAGTCCGGCACCCGGGACGCCTTTGGCCACGCCCAGCTCGGCGGCGTCGCCCCGCACCTGGCCGAGATCGTGCGCGGCCGGCTGGGCTACAAGTTCCACTGGGCGGTGGCCGACTACCTGCAGCGCTCCGCCCGGCACATCGCGTCGAAGGTCGACGTGGAACAGGCCTACGCGGTCGGCAAGGCGGCGGTGAAAATGGCGCTCGCGGGCGTGCACGGCAAGCTGCCGGTCATCGTGCGCAGCTCGGATCAGCCCTATCGCTGGAAAGTGGGCGAGGCGGACCTCTCGGCCGTTGCCAACGTCGAAAAGAAGCTGCCGAAGAAGTACATCACCGAGGACGGCTTCCACATCACCAAGGCCTGCCGGCGCTATCTCGAACCGCTGATCAAGGGTGAGGACTATCCGCCCTACCGTGCGGGCCTGCCGGTCTACGTCAAGCTCAAGAACAAGCTGGCGAAGAAGAAACTGCCGGACTGGACCGGCTGAGGACAGGAAAAAAAACGGGCCAGGGTTTCCCCTGGCCCGTCGTCCGTTTGCGTCCGGTGGCGCGGCCCCTGGCGGCGCCGCGCGCGCCACTGATATCTAGAGCAGCGGCACCAGCAACAGCGCGACGATGTTGATGATCTTGATCAACGGGTTGATCGCCGGGCCCGCGGTGTCCTTGTAGGGGTCGCCGACCGTATCGCCGGTGACTGCCGCCTTGTGGGCCTCGGACCCCTTGCCGCCGAAGTTGCCGTCCTCGATGTACTTCTTGGCGTTGTCCCAGGCGCCGCCGCCGGTGGTCATCGACACGGCCACGAAGATCCCGGTGACGATGGTGCCGATCAGCAGGCCGCCGAGCGCCTCCGGACCGAGCAGGAAACCGACCACGATCGGCGCCGCAACCGGCAGCAGCGACGGCACGAGCATTTCCTTGATGGCCGCCTTGGTCAGCATGTCCACGGCGCGCGAGTAATCGGGCCGTGCCGTGCTCTCCATGATGCCGGGAATCTCGCGGAACTGGCGCCGCACCTCGTTCACCACCGAACCCGCGGCGCGCCCGACCGCCTCCATCGCCATGGCGGCGAACAGGAACGGGATCAGTCCGCCGATGAACAGGCCGATGATGGTCATCGGACTGTCGAGCAGGAACTCGGTCGCCTTGCCGGCCGCTTCGAGGCCGTGGGTGTAGTCCGCGAACAGCACCAGCGCCGCCAGGCCGGCCGAGCCGATGGCGTAGCCCTTGGTGACCGCCTTGGTGGTGTTGCCGACCGCGTCCAGCGGGTCGGTGATGTCGCGCACCTCGCTCGGCAGGTCCGACATCTCCGCGATGCCGCCGGCGTTGTCGGTGATCGGGCCGTAGGCGTCAAGCGCGACCACCATGCCGGCCATCGACAGCATGGCCGTCGCCGCGATGGCGATGCCGTACAGGCCGCCCAGCGAATGCGTGGTCCAGATGGCGATGCAGACCGCCAGCACCGGCAAGGCGGTGGACTTCATCGAGACCGCCAGGCCAGCGATGATGTTGGTCGCATGACCGGTCTCGGAGGCCGCCGCCACCGAGCGCACCGGGCTGTATTCCGTCGCCGTGTAGTACTCGGTGATCACCACCATTGCGGCGGTCAGCACCAGGCCCACCACGCCGCAGAGGAACAGGTTGGTCGCGCCGAGCGGCGAATCACCCATCATGCTGGTGGTCACGGGGTAGAAGGCCACCGCGGCCAGCACGCCGGACACGATGACGCCCTTGTACAGGGCGTTCATGATCTTGCCGCTGCCGCTGATCTTGACGAAGAACGTGCCCACCACCGACGCCAGGATGGAAGCGCCACCCAGGACCAGCGGGTACAGCACGCCGTTCGGGCCGACCTCGGTCGCCATCACCACCGCCAGCAGCATGGTCGCGATGATGGTCACCGCGTAGGTCTCGAACAGGTCGGCCGCCATGCCGGCGCAATCGCCCACGTTGTCGCCCACGTTGTCCGCGATCACGGCGGGATTGCGGGGATCGTCTTCCGGGATGCCCGCCTCGACCTTGCCGACCAGGTCCGCGCCGACGTCGGCGCCCTTGGTGAAGATGCCGCCGCCCAGGCGCGCGAAAATCGAGATCAGCGACGAGCCGAAGGCCAGCCCGATCAACGCGTGCACCGCGTGGTCCTCGTGTCCGGTGGCCAGCAGGATCCAGTAATAGCCCGCCGTGCCCAGCATGCCGAGCCCGACCACCAGGATGCCGGTGACGGCGCCGCCGCGAAATGCGACATCGAGGGCCGGCGACAGCCCGCGGCGCGCGGCCTCCGCAGTGCGCACGTTGGCGCGCACCGAGACGAACATGCCGATGTAGCCGGTCGCCGCCGACAGGATCGCGCCGATGGCGAAGCCGCCCGCGGTCAGCCAGTCGAGGGCCAGTCCCACCACGAGGAACAGGATCACCCCGACGATGCCGATCGTCGTGTACTGGCGGTTCAGGTAGGCCTGCGCGCCCTCCTGGATGGCTCCCGCAATCTCCTGCATCCGCGGCGTGCCGGCCGACTGGGCGAGCACCCAGCGTACCGACCAGGCGCCGTAGAGTATCGCCACGATGGCGCAGCCCAGGGCCGCGACCAGTCCGTATTCAATCAGCATGACAGCGTCTCTCCAGTCTCATCCGATCCTGCGTTTCCGG
>DAOMOU010000213.1:0-3411 GCA_035444525.1 Gammaproteobacteria bacterium
GCTTGATGCGCTCCGCGGTGGCCTCGCCGATGAGGATGCCGTAGTTGCGGCGCACATAGCTCATGATCGCCTCGTCAAAGCGGTCGCCGCCGATGCGCACCGAGGCCGCGTAGACGATGCCGTTGAGCGAGATGACCGCCACCTCGGAGGTGCCGCCGCCGATGTCGAGCACCATCGAGCCGCGCGCCTCCTGCACCGGCATGCCGGCGCCGATCGCGGCCGCCATCGGCTCCTCCACCAGGTAGACCTTGCGTGCGCCGGCGCCCTCGGCCGACTCGCGGATGGCGCGGCGCTCGACCTGCGTCGAGCCGTAGGGCACGCAGACCAGCACACGCGGGCTCGGCCGGAAGTAACGGCTGCCGTGCGCCTTCTTGATGAAGTGCTGCAGCATCTTCTCGGTAACGGTGAAATCCGCGATCACGCCGTCCTTGAGGGGGCGGATGGCGGTGATATTGCCGGGCGTACGGCCCAGCATGCTCTTGGCTTCGGCGCCGACGGCCTGCACGGTTCGCCCGCCGCGGGAGGATTCCTCGCGGATGGCCACCACGGAGGGCTCGTTGAGCACGATGCCGCGGCCCCGGACGTAGATCAGGGTGTTGGCCGTGCCCAGGTCGATGGACAGGTCGTTGGAGAAATAACCCCGGATATTCTTGAACATACGTTGTCTTGGCAGGGATCAGGCGGCGGCTGGGGGGCGGCGCTTCTGGCACCGGGCGGGTTCGGCGGACAAGCTCATAAATCTAGCAACGGGGGCGACTTCGGGCAAGCGCGAGGGTATCATCGATGGCTTGTCCAAGGTGCGTTTTCTTTGCGTCCCAGGAGGCCTGCATGAAGCTTAGCCGACACGAGGTCGAGTCCATCGCACACCTCGCGAGGCTGGAGATCTCGGCCGACGAGATCCCCGTGTACGTCGACAACCTTTCCCGGATCATCGACTTCGTCCAGCAGCTGGAGCGGGCCGATACCGAGGGCGTGACGCCGATGGCCCACCCGCTCAACATGACCCAGCCGCTCCGCCCGGACGAGGTCACCGAGTCGGACCAGCACGCACTCTACCAGCAGAACGCCGGGGCCGTGGAATCCGGGTTGTACCTGGTCCCCCGCGTCATCGAATAGCCAGGGAGCACGCACGCATGCACGGCATGACACTGGCCGGGATTGCCCGCGCCCTGCGCGCCCGCGAATTCAGCAGCGAGGAACTCGTCAGCCACCTGCTGGAGCGGATCGGCCGCCTCGACGGCCAGCTCAATGCCTTCGTCACCGTGACGGGCGAGGCCGCGCTGCAGGCGGCCCGGGACGCCGACCGGTTGCTGGCCGAGGGCCGTGCCGCCCCCCTCGCCGGCGTACCGATCGCCCACAAGGACATCTTCTGCACGGCCGGCGTGAAGACCAGCTGCGGGTCGCGGATGCTGGACAATTTCGTGTCGCCCTATGACGCCACCGTGGTGGAGCGGCTGCGGGCCGCCGGCACCATCATGCTGGGCAAGACCAACATGGACGAGTTCGCCATGGGCTCGTCCAACGAGACCAGCTTCTACGGGCCGGTGCGCAATCCCTGGGATCTCGAGCGAGTGCCGGGTGGTTCCTCCGGGGGCTCGGCCGCGGCGGTCGCAGCGCGGCTCGTGCCGGCGGCGACCGGCACGGATACCGGCGGTTCGATCCGCCAGCCGGCGGCGCTCGCCGGCATCACCGGCATCAAGCCCACCTACGGTCGGGTGTCGCGCTACGGCATGATCGCCTTTGCCTCCAGCCTGGACCAGGCCGGCGTGCTGACGCAGACCGCCGAGGACGCCGCGCTGCTGCTTGGCGCGATGTGCGGCCACGATCCGCGCGATTCCACCTCGGTCGACGCGCCCGTGCCGGACTACGCGGCGGGGCTCGGGGCGTCGCTCGAGGGACTCCGGATCGGACTGGTGGAGGAATTCCTGGACGACGGCCTGGATGCGGCCAACGCGGCGGCGGTCGAGGCGGCCCTGAAAGTGCTGGAGCGGCTCGGCGCCGAGGTGCGTCGAGTCAGCCTGCCCAACATCGGCCTGTCGGTGCCGACCTATTACGTAGTGGCGCCGGCGGAGTGCTCGTCCAACCTGTCGCGCTTCGACGGCGTCCGCTTCGGCTACCGGGCCGCGGCGCCGCGCGACCTCGAGGATCTCTACAAGCGCAGCCGCGGCGAGGGGTTCGGCGCCGAGGTGAAGCGCCGCATCATGACCGGCACTTACGTGCTGTCGGCCGGCTACTACGACGCCTACTACCTGAAGGCGCAGCGCTCGCGGCAGCTCATTGCGGCCGACTTCCGGCGCGCCTTCGAGCAAGTGGACGTGATCGTGGGTCCGACCTCGCCGACGCCGGCCTTCGAGCTCGGCGCCAAGGTGGACGACCCGGTCACCATGTACCTGAACGACATCTACACCATCGGCGTGAACCTGGCAGGACTGCCGGGCCTGTCCGTGCCCTGCGGCTTCATCGACGGACTGCCGGTCGGCCTGCAGATCATTGGTCGCGCTTTCGACGAAGGACGCATCCTGAACGTCGCACACGGCTACCAGCAGGAAACGGATTGGCACACGAGGGCGCCCGGCGGCGCTTTCGCCTGAGGACCGCGCATGGAATGGGAAACCGTCATCGGGCTCGAGATTCACGCCCAGCTCGCCACCCGGAGCAAAATCTTCTCCGGCGCCGCCACCGCCTACGGCGCGGCGCCCAACACGCAGGCCTGCCTGGTCGATCTCGGCTATCCGGGCGTCTTGCCGGTACTCAACGAGGGTGTAGTCAGGATGGCCGTGGCCTTCGGCCTCGCCACCGAGTCGACCATCGCGGCGCGCTCGGTGTTTGCGCGCAAGAACTACTTCTACCCCGACCTGCCGAAGGGCTACCAGATCAGCCAGTACGAACTGCCCATCGTGCATGACGGCCGCATCGAGCTGCAGCTCGACGACGGTGTCCACAAGACGGTCGGCATCACGCGCGCGCACCTGGAGGAAGACGCCGGCAAGTCGCTGCACGAGGACTTCCAGGGCCAGTCGGGCATCGACCTGAACCGGGCCGGCACGCCGCTGCTGGAAATCGTCTCCGAGCCGGACATGCGCTCGACCAAGGAGGCGGTCGCCTACATGAAGGCGATCCACCAGCTGGTGCGTTACCTCGGCATTTGCGACGGCAACATGCAGGAAGGCTCGTTTCGTTGCGACGCCAACGTCTCGGTGCGGCCGAAGGGCCGGCGCGAGTTCGGGACTCGCACCGAGATCAAGAACCTGAACTCCTTCCGTTATGTGGAGCGCGCCATCCTGTTCGAGGTGGAACGCCAGATCGACATCCTCGAGTCCGGCGGCAGCGTGGTGCAGGAAACGCGGCTCTACGACCCGGACCGGGACGAGACCCGGCCGATGCGCAGCAAGGAAGAGGCCAACGACTACC
>DAOMOU010000214.1:0-3387 GCA_035444525.1 Gammaproteobacteria bacterium
GCCAGTTCCAGGCCTTCGGCCACGAGGTGATTTTCCTGATCGGCGACTTCACCGGCATGATCGGCGACCCCACCGGCAAGAGCGCCACGCGCCCGCCGTTGACGCGCGCGGAGATCGAGGAGAACGCGCGCACCTACGAGGCGCAGATCTTCAAGATCCTGGATGCCGACCGGACCCGCGTGGAGTTCAACTCGCGCTGGATGAGCCCCATGAGCGCCGCCGAGCTGATCCAGCTGGCGGCGAAGCACACCGTGGCCCGCATGCTGGAGCGCGACGATTTCAACCGCCGCTACGCCGAGGGCCGGCCGATCGCCATCCACGAGTTCCTCTACCCGCTGGTGCAGGGCTATGACTCGGTGGCGCTCGAGGCGGACGTGGAACTCGGCGGCACCGACCAGAAGTTCAACCTGCTGGTCGGCCGCCAGCTGCAGCAGGCCTGGGGCCAGGCGCCGCAGGTAGTGATGACCGTGCCCCTGCTCGAGGGGCTCGACGGCGTGCAGAAGATGTCCAAGTCACTGGGCAACTACGTCGGCATCAACGAGCCGCCGGCGGCGATGTTCGGCAAGCTGATGTCGATTGCCGACACGCTGATGTGGCGTTACTTCGAGCTGCTGTCGTTCCGGCCGCTGGGCGAGATCGCCGCGCTCAAGGCCGCCGTGGCGGCGGGGCGCAACCCGATGGAAGTGAAATTCGAGCTGGCCCGTGAGATCACGGCGCGGTTCCACGGCGATGAGGGCGCGGCGGCCGGGCGGCGGGATTTCGACCAGCGCATCCGCGCGGGCGCGATGCCCGAAGACCTGGAACGACGCGTCATCGAGATCGACGGGGCGCAAATCGGGCTGGCGGCGGCCTTGACCGCGGCCGGCCTGACGGCGAGCAACTCGGAGGCGTTCCGCGAAATCCGCCAGCGCGCCGTGCGCGTCGACGGCGAGCGTGTCGAGGACCAGCGGCTGATGCTGCAAGCCGGCGAGCGCTACGTGCTGGCGGTCGGCAAGCGGCGCATCGTCGAGGTCGAGCTGCGCGGCTCGTAAGCGCGCCACCGGCACACAGGCACTGGCTACCAAGCAGAGGGAGTAGAACATGCTGCACAGGAAACTCATCGTCGCGGCGGCGGCGCTCGCGCTGGCGGCGCCGGCGGTCGCGTTGGACGCGGAACAGGCACAGAAGGCCGCCGAGACGCGCCAGGGCCTGCTCAAGGTCGTGGTGTGGAATTTTGCGCCGCTGAATGCCATGTCGCGCGGCCTGATCCCGGTCGACCAGGAGCTGGCCGGCCGCAATGCACAGCGCATCGCGTGGATGCTGAGCATGATGCCCGACGCCTTCCGCGCCGATACCCGCGGGCACGAACTGAAGACCGAGGCGCTGCCGGTGATCTGGCAGCAGTACGAGCGATTCGAGGAACTCGCCGGGAATGCGCGGCGCAGCGCCGAGCAGCTCGTCGAGGTCGCCGCCGGCGGCGACGAGGAGGCCGTCAAGCGCGCGGTAACGGCGCTGTTCGACGATTGCCGCGCCTGCCACAGCGACTTCCGGGTCGCGCGCTAGAAAATACCCAGGTCCGCCATACTCGGCGGCGGCGCCGAGGCGACGATCAGCCAGACCGCGGCGGCGGCGGCCAGCAGCAGGGCCGCCGCCAGTCCCAGGCGGGAGCCGGCAATGGCCGGCGCGGCAGTGCGCTTGCGGCCGGTGAACATCGGCCCCACCAGGTCGACGCCCGGCCACAGCCGGTACAGCAGCACGGCGAGCACGTGCACTGCCGACAGCGCCAGCAGCAGGTCGAACAGCCGGGCGTGCCAGGCGGCGCCCAGGTCGCGCACCGCGCGCGACGCGGCCCAGTACCAGGGCCCGGCGTCCGCGCCGTCATGGCTGTTGACCATGCCGGTCGCCACCTGCGCCGCCAGTAGCGCCAGCAGCAGCAGGATCATCCAGCCGCCCGGCGGCGTGTGGCCGGCCGGTTCGGATTCCGTGCCGCGCAGCCAGCCGCGCAGGTAACGATAGACGCGGCCCGGACCGGCGACGAAGCTGCCGAAGCGGGCGTAGCGCGGGCCGAACACGCCCCACGCAAGCCGAAACAGTAAAAGCGTGGCGACCGCATAGCCCGAGTAGAAGTGCAGGTCGGTCAGGCCCAGCTCGGCGGTCAGCCAGGAGGCGCCGAGCAGCAGCACCAGCAGCCAGTGGCAGAGGCGCAGGGGCAGGTCCCATACCAGCTTCCGTTCCATCCGCGTCCCTCCGTGCCTGGCCCGCCCGCGCGCCCATTATAATGGGCCGAGTCCCGTCCCGACCCGCACCCGGAGCACCCATGAACGGCAACCTGCGCGCACCTGCTGCGATTCTCGGCATCACCCTGGCGCTCGGCATCGCCGCGGCCGGCGGCTTCGTCGCCAGCGCGATCCAGGAGGCGCGCTCGGCGCAGCGCTACGTCACGGTGCGCGGTCTCGCCGAGCGCGAGGTGCCCGCGGACACCGCCATCTGGCCGGTGGTGTTCACCGTCACGGCCGACGATCTCGGCCGCGTGCAGCAGCAGGTGGAGAGCAACTACCGCACCATCCGCGAGTTCCTGGCGGCGCGTGGCTTCGACAGTACCGAAATGAGCACCATCGTGCCGCGCGTCACGGACCAGCAGGCGCAGATGCCGGGCCAGGAGACGCGCCCGGGCCGGCGCTACCTGGCCGAGGCGGCGCTGACGCTGCGCACCGCGAAAGTGAACGAGATGCGCAGCGCCATGCAGGCGTCGGGCGAGCTCGTCACCGCGGGGATCGTGCTGGTGCGCAGCTGGGAGTACCAGCCGCAGTACCTGTTCACGGGGCTCGACGCCATCAAGCCGGAAATGATCGCCGCGGCGACCCGCGACGCGCGCAGTGCCGCCCAGCAGTTTGCGGCCGATTCAGGCAGCCGGGTCGGCAGCATCCGGAACGCCCAGCAGGGCTACTTCTCGATCAATGACCGGGACCCGTTTTCCCCGGAATTCAAGACCGTGCGGGTGGTCACCACGGTCGAGTATTTCCTGGTCGACTGAGGCCGCCGGCGGTATTCCCGGCGGGGGCTTGACGGCGGGGCGCGCTCGCCTATAATGCGCGGCCCCACCGACGAGAACTGCGAGGAATCGGGGGTCAGCCGCAACGATAAATTTTCGTTGCCGAGCGTTGACAGCCCGGGTTCCTCGCGTATACTTGTCGGTCTGCCTCGGCCAATGTGCCCGGGCCCGCTCTTTAACAATTTGGACCAAGTAATTTGTGTGGGAGCTCGTGTCGATGCCTGCGTTCGCAGACATTGGTCGAGCACCAAACAGTCAGTATCCGAACTGAGTGAACTTGGTGATCGGCGATTCAGCTCAAAACTTTGAACTGAAGAGTTTGATCCTGGCTCAGATTGAACGCTGGCGGCATGCCT
>DAOMOU010000215.1:0-3355 GCA_035444525.1 Gammaproteobacteria bacterium
TGCAGACGGACCCGATCGGCACCGCGGATGACCTGAACCTGTATGCGTATGTGGGGAACAACCCGGTCAACTTCAGTGATCCGACGGGGTTGATCAAAGCAGAAGCGGATCGCCTGGGTGCCGCCGTTGGCGGAAGCACTGCCGCCCAGATGCTGGCTCCGGGACAGACGGCCTGGAACAACATGCTGAGCAACTTCGGCATGGGCAACTACGTTGCAGCGGCGGTCAATAGCGTAACATATCTCTGCGAAAGCGCGCTCTTTGCACTGACGTTGGGGCAAAGCCAGGCGCTTATGACTCCAGCCCGCGCCGCGGCGGCAGCCGTTGAGAACGTTGCTGCAAAGGGGGTAGCGCCTGGGATCAAGGCCGGCGCTGCTGGCGGTGAGACGGCAGGAAAGGCCTCCCCTCAGGCAGTCAAGGACGCCGCCAATGCGTAGAACCCGCTGAAGGTCTGCGTTTATTGCCGCCGCGAAGGCGTGGCGTCACCGAGGCACTGCCCGCGGGCGAGGGCGGCAACCGCGTCACCGAGACGGTGTACAACGCCGACGGCAGCGTGCATCAGGTCAAGCGGGCGGTCGGCACGGCGCTGGCACAAACCTACGCCACCACCACCTACAGCGCCAACGGCCTGCCGGTCACACTGACCGACGCCAAGGGCAACCGCACCACCTACGAATACGACGGCCACGACCGCCGGGTGAAGCTGCGCTACCCGCACCCCACCACGGTTGGCACCTCATCGACCACCGACTACGAGCAGTACGGCTACAACGCCGTCGGCAGCCTCACGAGCCACAGGAAGCGCAGCGGCGAGACGGTCACCTTCGCCTACGACAACCTGCACCGCCTGACCAGTCGCAGCTACCCCACGGCCGCCGACAACGTCGCCTTCGCCTACGACCTGCTGGGCCGTCGCACCCAGGCCAAGTACGCCGACAACAGCCACACCGTGGCCTACGTGTGGGATGCGGCCGGGCGCCTGACCAGCACCGCGGTCGGTGGCAAGACGCTCTCCTACCGGTGCGATGCGGCGGCCAATCCAATCGGCTTAACGTGCTCTATTTCCCGTTTTCTGAGACGACCCCAATTAGCCCTCTCCGGCCGAGGAAGCAAAAAAACGGCCGCCAACCCTTGCGGGGAGGCGGCCTCGAAGAGAGGAGGACAACCATGCAACGAAACTGCAGGTACTACGACTGCGCACTACAGGAACAACTGGACATCAGGCGCCGCGGGACGGCAGCGCCTCACATATAGAGGATCACGAGGTCGTTGATGACCGACGGCCGCTCGCTGCCGACGACATGGGTGGCGATCTCGATCGTCATCTGCATGCCCTTGGGCAGCTTCTCGACCGCCTTCACCCTCGAGCGCGCATGGATGCGCGAACCCGCGGGGACCGGCGCCGGGAAGCGCAGGCGATCGGAGCCGTAGTTGAGCATGTTGTTGAAACCGACGACCTCGTAGTCGAGCGGAATCCGGAAGCGCGACTGCAAGACCTGCACCAGCGCGCCGTGCGCGATCGTGCCGCCGAAGGGGCTCTGCTTGCGCGCGCGCTCGGGATCGGTGTGGATCCAGTAGTCGTCGCCCGACAGCCTGGCGAACTCGTCGATCAGCGTCTGATCGACCAAGACCTGGTTGCTCCAGGCCGAGTAGGTCTCGCTGACCAGCGCCTTCATCGCCGCCTCGTCGTCGAAACGCACCTGGCGCTTCGCCGCCTCCGGCTCGGCGCTCGCCTGGGCCTCGGCGGCCGCGGCGAGCGCGGCCGGCGTGCTGTCGATTCGGGACGGGAGATCCTTGTCCGCCGCGGTGAAGCGCAGCAGCGCGGTGCCGTCGGATTTCACCGTGTCGAACACCGGCTTGACCCGCATGCCGACCTTGATCTCGGCCTCGTCGAGGCCGATCAGCGTGGTGTTGATGCGCGCGCCCTCGTCGAGTTCGACCACCGCCATCTTCTGCGGCATCTCGTCGGCGAAGTCGGGCAGCGTGGGGACGCGGGTCAGGGTGTAGGTGTACAGCGTGCCGGTGCCCTTGACCTCCTTCCACTCGAGGTCCTGCGACCAGCACTTGTCGCAGTGACGGCGCGGAAAGAAGATCCAGTGGCCGCAGGACTTGCAGTGCGGCAGGGTCAGGCGGCCTTCCTTGAGGCCGTTCCAGTACGGCGCCGAGATTCCGGTCGGTGTCGGCAGCGGTTTGTTGGTCGACATGCTCGTCATGCTCCCTGGAGAATCAGTGCGCCCTGCTCGCTCATCACGCCACCGGTGCCCGAGACGAACACGGTGTCGCAGCGCTTGAGCTGGCGCTCGCCGGCGCGGCCGGAAATCTGGTGGAAGGCCTCGATGACCTGCGACATGCCGCCCGCGGTGCCGCTCTGGCCGAAGCTCAGCTGGCCGCCGTGGGTGTTCATCGGGAAGTTGCCCTTGTAGGTCAGGTCGTGCTCGCGCACCCAGCGCATACCCTCGCCCTTGGGCGCGAAGCCGGCATCTTCCAGCGTCAGCAGCACGGTGATGGTGTAGCAGTCGTAGAGCTGCGCGGCGTGGATGTCGCTGCGCTGGATGCCCGCCATCGCGAAGGCGCGCTCGGCCGCAGGGCCGATCGGGGTGTCGGTCATCTCGGTCGCGTAGGTCGGCGACTTGAAGTACAGGTGCTCGCCGAAGCCGGTGATGCAGGCGCCGCGGTTCTTCGCCCGCGCCGCCACTTCCTTGGAGGCCACGATCACGGCGGCACCGCCAGCGACCGGCATCACGATCTCGAGCACGCGCAGCGGCTCGGCGACCATCTTGCTGGCGAGCACGTCCTCGATGGAGAGCAGCTTGCCGAAGAAGCTGGCGTCCGGGTTGGCGAGCGCGTTGGTGCGCTGGTCGACCGCGATCTTGGCCATCGCCACCGGGTCGTAGCCGTACTTGGCCGCGTAGCGCTGGGCGATCATCGCGTAGCCGGTGTTCTGGCCCATGTGGCCGTAGGGCAGGTCGAACTCGGCCTCGGGCGCGCCGAAGGCGGTGCTGTGGCCGCCGAAGCGCATCGCCCGCGCCATCCAGCTCGGATCCTCGTCCGGGCCGAAGGGCGCCATGCGCGCGGGAATCACGCACAGCACGGCCTGGCACAGGCCCATCTCGACCGCCATCGCCGCGCGCCACACCGCCGCCACCGACGAGCAGCCGCCGAGGTCGACGACCTCGGCGAAGTTGAGCGACAGGCCGAGGTATTCCGCCGCCATCGCCGGCACGAAGACCTGCGCCTCGTGGAACTGCGGGCCATGGATCACCAGGCCGTCGATGTCAGAGGCCTTGAGCCCGGCATCGGCTAGCGCCCGTCCGGCCAGGTCGGCGACCTGCTCGAGATGAAACATCCGCGATGC
>DAOMOU010000216.1:0-3316 GCA_035444525.1 Gammaproteobacteria bacterium
CCGCCCTGGTCGCAGATCGGGCAGTCCAGCGGGTGGTTGATGAGCAGGAACTCCATGGTGGCCTTTTGCGCCGCGATCGCCCGCGGCGAGCGCGTGAAGACCTTCATGCCCTCCATGACCGGCGTGGCGCAGGCGGGCATCGGCTTGGGCGCGCGTTCCACTTCCACCAGGCACATGCGGCAGTTGGCCGCAATGCTGAGCTTGGGGTGATAGCAGAAGCGAGGCACGTACACCGCGTTCGCGTCGGTGACCTCGATGATCATCTGGCCGCGCCGCGCCTGCACCGGCACGCCGTCCACCTCGATGTTGACGATTTCGTCGCTCATCATGCGGCCTGCGTCCCGCCGGCGCCATCGACCACGCTGCGGCCCCGGTGCTCGATCATGTACTGGAACTCGGGGCGGAAGTGCTTGATGAAGCTCTGCACCGGCCACGCCGCGGCATCGCCGAAAGCGCAGATGGTATGTCCCTCGATGCGGCGCGATACGCTGTCCAGCAGGTCGAGATCCTCGCTCCGGCCCTGCCCCGCCAGGATCCGCCGCAGCACCCGGTTCATCCAGCCGGTGCCCTCGCGGCAGGGCGTGCACTGGCCGCAGGACTCCATGTGATAGAAGCGGCTGATGCGCTCCAGCATGCGCACCATGCAGGTGGTCTCGTCCATGACCACCACCGCGCCGGAGCCGAGCATCGAGCCGACCTTCTTGATCGACTCGTAGTCCATGTCCGCGGTCAGCATCGCCTCGCCAGGCACGACCGGGGAGGAAGAGCCACCGGGGATCACCGCCTTGAGCTTGCGGCCCTTCCATACGCCCCCGGCCAGCGCCAGCAGTTCGCTGAAAGGAATGCCCAGCCCGACCTCGAAATTGCCGGGCTGCTCCAGGTGCCCGGACATGGAGAAGATCGCCGTGCCGCCCGAGCCCTCGACGCCGAGGTCCGCGAACCAGGCCGCGCCGTTGCGCATGATCGACGGCACCGAGGCGAAGGTCTGCGTGTTGTTGATGGTGGTCGGCTGGCCGAACAGGCCCTTGTTGGCCGGGAACGGCGGCTTGAAGCGCGGCTTGCCCTGCTTGCCCTCGAGCGACTCGAGCAGCGCGGTCTCCTCGCCGCAGATGTAGGCGCCGGCGCCGACGTAGGTGTACAGGTCGAAGGTCACTGCGGAGCCCTGGATATCGCACCCCAGCAGGCCGGCCGCATAGGCCTCCGCGACCGCCGCTTCGAAGCGCGGCACGGGCTCGGCGAGGAACTCGCCGCGGATGTAGTTGTAGCCGACCGTAGCGCGCATCGCGTAGCCGGCGATCGCCATGCCCTCCACCACCGAGTGCGGATTGAAGCGCAGGATATCGCGGTCGCTGCAGGTGCCCGGCTCGCTCTCGTCGCTGTTGCAGACCACGTACTTCTGGATGGCCGGGTCCTTGGGCATGAAGCTCCACTTGAGCCCGGTCGGGAAGCCGGCACCGCCGCGGCCGCGCAGGCCGGAGGCCTTGATCTCCTCCACCACCGACTCCGGGCTCGGCAGCTCGGCAAGGATTCGCCGCCAGGCCTGGTAGCCGCCGAGCGACTCGTACACCGCCAGGCTCCACGACTGCTCGCAGCCCAGCGGCGCGAAACACACCTGGTTCTGCGGTCGGGCCATCAGTCCAGCCCCGCCAGGATCTCGTCGAGTTTCGCCGCCGTCAGATCCTCGTGGTAGACGTGATCGACCATCATCATCGGCGCGCCGCAACAGGCGGCGAGGCACTCTTCCTCGTTCTTGAGAAAAATCCGCCCGTCGGGCGTGCTCTCGCCCGCTCTTATACCGAGCTTCCGCTCGGCGTGACGCAGCAGCTCCTCGCCACCACGCAACATGCACGAGATGTTGGTGCAGATCGACACGTGGTGCCGCCCGCAGGGCTTCGTCTCGAACATCGAGTAGAAGGTTGCGACCTCGTAGACCTGGATGGGCGGCAGGTCAAGGTAGTCGGCAACGCCGTCCATCAACTCCGTAGTCAGGTAGCCGTCGTTCTCGTGCTGGACCGCGCGCAGCGCCGCCAGCACGGCCGAGCGCTGCCGGCCCGCGGGGAAACGCTTGACCCAGGCGTCGATCTCCTCGCGGACGTGCGCCGACAGCGGGGCGGGCTTCACCGTGCTCACCGGTCGACCTCCCCGAACACCACGTCGATGGTGCCGATCATGGCGACGACGTCGGCCAGCATGTGGCCGCGCACCATCTCGTCGAGCGCTGCCAGGTGGACGAAGCCCGGTGCGCGCAGCTTGACCCGGTAGGGCTTGTTGGCGCCGTCCGAGACGAGGTAGCAGCCGAATTCGCCCTTCGGCCCCTCGACGGCGGCGTAGACCTCGCCTTCGGGCACGCAATAGCCCTCGGTGTAGAGCTTGAAGTGATGGATCAGCGATTCCATGTCGTCCTTCATCTCGACGCGCCGCGGCGGCACGATCTTGTGGTCGTCGATCGACACCGGGCCCGGGTTCTCGCGCAGCCACCTGACGCACTGGCGGATGATCCGGTTCGACTGCCGCAGTTCCTCCACCCGCACCAGGTAACGGTCGTAACAGTCGCCGTTCACGCCGACCGGGATGTCGAAGTCCATCTCCGCGTAGACCTCGTAGGGCTGCTTCTTGCGCAGGTCCCAGGCGATCCCCGAGCCGCGCAGCATCGGCCCGGTGAAGCCTAGCGCCACGGCACGCTCCGGCGTGACCACGCCGATGTTGACGGTGCGTTGCTTCCAGATGCGGTTATCAGTCAGCAGCGTCTCGTAGTCGTCGACGCAGGCGGGAAAGCGGTCGGTGAAATCTTCGATGAAATCGAGCAGCGAGCCGGAGCGCGCCTCGTTCAGCTTGTCGGTGACCTTCTTGCTGCGGAAGCGATTGTGCTCGTAGCGGGGCATTTCCAGCGGCAGATCCCGGTGCACGCCCCCCGGGCGGTAGTACGTGGCGTGCATGCGCGTGCCGGAGACCGCCTCGTAGCAGTCCATCAGGTCCTCGCGCTCGCGAAAGCAGTACAGGAACATCGTCATCGCGCCGATGTCCAGGCCGTGCGCCCCGAGCCACATCAGGTGGTTCAGGATGCGCGTGATCTCGTCGAACATCACGCGGATGTACTGCGCGCGCAGCGGCGGCGTCACGCCGAGCAGCTTCTCGATGGCCAGCACGTAGGCGTGCTCGTTGCACATCATGGACACGTAGTCGAGCCGGTCCATGTAGCCGATCGACTGGTTGTAGGGCTTGCTCTCGGCGAGCTTCTCGGTGGCCCGGTGCAGCAGCCCGATGTGCGGGTCGGCCTTCTGGATGGTCTCGCCGTCCATCTCCAGCACCAGCCGCA
>DAOMOU010000217.1:0-3280 GCA_035444525.1 Gammaproteobacteria bacterium
CCAGCGGGTGCGAGGTGGTGAAGCGGATGCGGTCGATGCCGTCGATCTGCGCGATGGTGCGGATCAGCAGGCCGAGGTCGGCCAGCTCATCACTGCCATCCATCACGCCGCGATAGGCGTTGACGTTCTGGCCGAGCAGGTTGACCTCGCGCACGCCCTGGCCGGCCAGCTGCACCACCTCCACCAGCACATCCTCGAACGGCCGGCTGATCTCGGTGCCGCGGGTGTAGGGCACGACGCAGAACGAGCAGTATTTCGAACAGCCCTCCATGATCGAGACGAACGCGCTCGGCCCCTCGGCGCGCGGCTCGGGCAGGCGGTCGAACTTCTCGATCTCGGGAAAACTGATGTCCACCTGTGGGCGCTTGAGTTCGCGGCGGGCGCGGATCAGCTCCGGCAGGCGATGCAGGGTCTGTGGGCCGAACACCAGGTCGACGTAGGGCGCGCGCTTGATGATCGCCTCGCCCTCCTGCGAAGCGACGCAGCCGCCGACGCCGATGATGACGTCACGGCCGCCATTCTTGAGCGCCTTCCAGCGGCCGAGCTGGCTGAACACCTTCTCCTGCGCCTTCTCGCGGATCGAGCAGGTGTTGACCAGGACCACGTCGGCTTCCTCGACCTTGCTGGTCAGCTCCAGGCCATCGCTGGCGGCGAGCACGTCGGCCATCCGGGCCGAGTCGTACTCGTTCATCTGGCAGCCGTGGGTCTGGATGAACAGCTTCCCGCGTGCTGGCGTGCTGGTGGCAGCGGGGTCGGACGGCGTGTCCGCGAGGACGGTCAGCTCGATCATGGCGTCTCCGGGGGCGCGGCGGTGATTCCGGGCCGGATGGCGGTGGATGTGCGGAATAGTGTAAGCCGTCACGCGTCCGGTTCCGGAATCGTCCCCCGTTTGACAATCAAGGACTTGGCAGACAGGCGGGAAGGGTGGACACTGCGCGCATGAAAGGGGGCTGGGGGCTCGTCGCGATCCTCGGGCTGGCGCTTCTGGCGTCGGCCGCACCGGCGTGGGCGGGCACCATCTACCGCTGCGATGCCGCCGACGGCGCGCGCAGCTACGTCAGCAAGCCGGCCAAGGGCGCCAAGTGCGTCGCGGTGAGCAACTACCGCAGCAGTCCTTCCCGTTCGACCACGCGCCCGGCGCCCTCGGGAGCAGGCAGCGCCTCGCCGGTCAACGCCGTGTCGGGCTCGCCGGCCGCGATCCACAACAACCCGCCGGCGACCTTCATGGGCGGCGCCGGCTCGACCGCGCCCCCGGCCGCCGCCAGGCCGGTTGCCGTCGCCTCGGTCGCCCCGGCCACGTCGCAGCGACGCCTGCAGCAGGGGCAGGTCTACTCCTACGTCAAGGACGGCGTCCGCCACTACACCAGCCAGCGGCCGAAGGGCGCCGGCGCCACCGCGGTGCGGACGATCAACTACAGCTTCTTCGAGACCTGCTACGCCTGCGCCCCGCTGCCGGGGGTCAACTTCGGCAACGTGCGCCTGAACACCTCCTCCTTCGCCGCCGAGATCCGGGCCGCCGCGGCCGAGTTCGGGGTCGAGGAGGCGATCGTGCGCGCGATCATGCACGCCGAATCGGCCTACAACCCCAATGCGCTCTCGCGCGCCGGTGCGCAGGGCCTGATGCAGTTGATGCCGGCCACCGCCGCGCGTTTCGGCGTGACCAACGCCTTCGATCCGGGCCAGAACATCCGCGGCGGGGTCGAGTACCTGGCCTGGCTGCTCAGGCGCTTCAACGGCGACCTGACCCTGGCCGCGGCCGGCTACAACGCCGGCGAAGGCGCGGTCGACCGCCACAAGGGCGTCCCCCCGTACAACGAGACGCAGCGCTACGTGGTCCGCGTCGGCCAGCTGGCCGAGCGTTACCGCGGCCACGTCGCCGCGAACTGAGATCCGCCCGGGGAAACCCGCGGAAAGTGGCGTTATCCGCGCGAAACCCGGGATCCGGCACCTTGGAATTCAGCGCCTTCCTGACCAGACATTCGTCCGTTGAAAAGCGCTTCGCGGGAATGACGGGCCGTTCCAAGGTGGCCTTCAGTCTTTGCTGGCGAAGCCCCGAGGTTCCCGCCTCCGCGGCAAGGATGAACCGGAGCGGCTTGCTCCAGGCCTCCCCAAGTGGCTGATCCGGCATCGGAAATGCGCCGGCCGTGGCGGCAGGCGTTGTCGTCCGATTCAGCGTTCCGTTACACTTCGGCGTTGTTTGCGGTCGCCACCGGGGACGGGGCGGTACGCGGCAGCCACATCAATCAGCTACCGAAAGTTTCGCGGAGAGCCGGATGGCCAACGAAGCCGTACTCGACCCTGTTGAAGGGGATCCCGACCACCTGGGCCGGCGCCGGTTCCTGACCGCCACCACGGTCGCCGTCGGCGTGGTGGGGGTTGGCTTTGCGGCCGTGCCGTTCATCAAGTCCTGGAACCCGAGCGCGCGCGCCAAGCTGGCCGGTGCCCCGGTGACCGTGGACATCAGCGCCCTCGCCGAAGGCCAGCGCCTGATCGTCGAATGGCGCGGCCAGCCGATCTGGATCGTCAAGCGCTCCGCGGCGATCCTCGCGGCGCTGCCGACGCTCGACGGCGAGCTGCGCGACCCGATGTCCGAGAACGCCGACCAGCAACCGGCCTACATCCGCGAGGCCAACCCGGAGCTGCGCTCGTTCAAGCCCGAGATCTCGGTGCTGGTGGGCCTGTGCACGCACTTGGGCTGCTCGCCGGAAATGGTCGCCGAGATCCGGCCCGAGCCGTTCGACCCGAACTGGAAGGGCGGCTACTTCTGCCCCTGCCACAAGTCGAAGTTCGACATGGCCGGCCGCGTCTTCCAGGGCGTGCCCGCGCCGACGAACCTTTCGGTTCCGCCGCACCATTTTGCCGACGACAACACCATCGTCCTCGGCGTCGACCCGGGAGCGGCATGACATGTCCAACGTGATCGTGCGTACCGCCAACGGGGTGATGGACTGGGTCAACGAGCGGGCACCGGCGCTGATGCCGATCTACCGCAAGCACATGACCGAGTACTACGCGCCGAAGAACTTCAACATCTGGTACATCTTCGGCGTGCTGTCGATCGTGGTGCTGGTCAACCAGATCGTCACCGGCATCTTCCTGACGATGCACTTCAAGCCCAGCGCGGAGGAAGCCTTCGCCTCGGTCGAGTACATCATGCGCGACGTGGAGTGGGGCTGGCTGATCCGCTACATGCACAGCACCGGCGCCTCGCTGTTCTTCATCGTCGTCTACATCCACATGTTCCGCGGCCTGATGTACGGCTCGTACCAGAAGCCGCGCG
>DAOMOU010000218.1:0-3257 GCA_035444525.1 Gammaproteobacteria bacterium
TGGAGGTCGTGAGCGTCAACGGCCTGGCCATCGAGGGCACGCGCGGCATGCTGGGCAAGGGCGAGACCATCCTCGAGGTCAGCCCGGGACGCTACGAAGTACTCGCGTTCTATCGCGAACTCTGGGAACGCGGCGACCAGCACGAGGTGTTGCGCTCCGACCCGGCGCTGTTCGTGGTGGAAGCCGCGGCCGGCCGGCGCTACCTGCTGGACTATTCACGACCCGGCACCATGGACGAGGCACGCGCGCTGGCCGGGAACTTCTCGGGCTGGGTGGAGGACCTCGCCAGCGGGGCGCGGACGCCCTCCGCGCCGAGCGGCCTGCAGTTCCGCCGCGGCATGGTCGCCGCCGCTACCTTTGACGACACGCTGGTGCCGGTGGCGCCGGTCAGCGGTACGCGCCAGACGGTCGCCCCGCTGCCGGACGCGGAGGCGTCCACCAGGCACGGGCCGGCCGTCGCCGTGGCGCCAGCGCAACAAGCGGCACCGGCCGTCGCGGCGCCGGCGGCCGAGCCGCTCGACGACCTGCCGCAGGCGCAGGAATCGCTGGGCGAAGAGGACTGGCTGGCCCTGATGAAGAGCTGGTGGGGCGAAGCGAGCGCCGAGGAGCGGCGCGAGTTTCTCCGCTGGGTCGGCGAGCGGCGCTGACGCACCGCCGCGGGCGCAGCACGCGTCCGACATCCTTTCGGCTTCGGGGCGGCCGGGCCCGTCGTCCCTTGCCTGCGTCGCGTTTCGTCACGAAACCTTCACAGTCGATCTCCATACTTCGCGCCGATTGCGGAAGGCGTGACTTCTGCATTGTGACAACCCAAGGAGATTCCTGTGAAGAAGACCATGCTTGCGATTGCGATCGGCGCGACCTGCTTCGCGTCGGCTGCCGCTTCCGCCGCGCCGACCGTATATGGCCGCTTCAACGTGGCGCTGGACAGCCAGAAAGACGAGATCGGCCTCGACTTCGGTACGTCCGATTCGACCATCAAGTTGCGCGACAACAACAACTCCTCGCGTCTCGGCGTGAAGGGCAAGGAAGACCTCGGTGTCGGCGGCCTCGGCATCGTTTACCAGATGGAGTACGGCATCGACCCGGACGGCAGCGAGTCCAACCCGTTCTCCAAGCGCAACCTGTTCGTCGGCCTCGAGGGCGGTTTCGGCCAGCTGAAGGCCGGTTTCTACGACACCATCATCAAGGACATCGGCGGCCCGGTTGACCAGTTCAACGACACCGTCGGCGACATCACCAACCTGATGGTCGGCGAGACCCGCACCAGCAACCTGATCACCTACACCTCGCCCAAGGTTGGTGAAGCGGTGCGCTTCGTGGTGACGCTGCAGCCGGGCGAGGGCCGTGTGGCGGCCGACGACATCAGCGACGTCGAGAAGAGCATCGCCGATTCCTGGTACGCCGCCATGTTGTACGACGGCAAGATGTTCAGCGGTGCCGTGGCCTACGGCAGCAACCAGCGCAGCGGCATGAAGTTCGACGGCCCCACGGTCGGCAGCGACATCCTGCGCTTCACCGGCAAGGTCAAGCTCGACGCCTTCGAGATCGGCGCCCTGTACCAGATGGCCGAGGGCATCGACCAGACCGGCGGCGTGGCGGGCAGCGACGCGCAGGAAGACAGCTGGCTGCTGTCGGGCGCCTACTCGATCAATTCATGGAAGCTGAAGGCCCAGTACGGCCAGACAGACGGCGATCTCAGCGGCGCGAAGCGCACCCAGATGGCGGTCGGCGCCGACTACAAGCTGAGCAAGGCCACCACGACCCAGCTGTACTACGTCACCTACGAGGACAAGGACCGCGTCGTGGGTGGCATCACCGATCCCAAGACCGACACCTTCGGCGTGGCGTTCATCTACAGCTTCTGAGCTCCGGCCCTCCCCTTGAAGGCCACTGGAAGGGCCCGGCAACTGCCGGGCCTTTTCTTTTGACCGACTCGGCGCCCGGGTGCGAACATGGAACCGGCGCCGCCCGGCGCTGTCCGAGTGAATCGATGGAACACCAGGATCTCAGTCACCACTGGTCGCGCCAGTTCAACGCCGAGCTCGAGGCCGTGCGCAACAGCGTCATGGCGATGGGCGGGCTGGTCGAGGAACAGCTGCGGCGTGCCGTGGAGGCGCTGGTGCGCGGCGACAGCGCGCTCGGCGAACTGGTGGCGCGCGACGACTACAAGGTCAACCGCTTCGAGGTCTCCATCGACGAGGACTGCAGCCGCATCATCGCGCGCCGCCAGCCGACGGCCGGCGACCTCCGGCTGCTCATGGCGGTGGTCAAGACCATCACCGACCTGGAACGGATCGGCGACGAGGCCGAGAAGATCGGCTATCTTGCTTCGCGCCTCGCCGGCCAGGAGCGGCCGTCCGACAGCTACCAGGGCATCCAGCACCTGGCCGACCAGGTCGGCGCGATGCTGCACCGGGCGCTGGACGCCTTCGCGCGGATGGACCCGGAGGAGGCCATGCGGGTGGTGCGCCAGGACGAGGTGGTGGATCGCGAATACGACGCCGTTTCGCGCCAGGGCATTACGCTGATGATGGAGAACCCGCGCAGCATCCGGCGGGTGCTGGACACCCTGTGGGTGGCACGCGCGCTGGAGCGCATCGGCGACCATGCCAAGAACATTTGTGAATACGTCGTCTACATGGTGCGCGGCAAGGACATCCGCCACGTGGCCCTCGACGACGCGGAGCGGCAGATCAGGAATGAATGAGACACGAACTCGCGGCTGGCTCGACCGCCGCATGGTGAACGGCTACTGCGCGCTGGCCTGCGGCGGCCTGCTTGCCTACGCGCTGTACGCGCAGCACGGCCTCGGGCTCGAGCCCTGCCCGCTGTGCGTGTTCCAGCGCGTCGCGGTGCTGGCGCTCGGCTTCGTGTTCCTCGCGGCCTACGCGCACAACCCCGGACGGGGCGGGGCGCGCATCTACGGCGGGCTGGCCGTGGCGGCGGCCGGCGGCGGCATGGTCTTCGCCGGGCGCCAGCTCTGGCTGCAGGGCCTGCCCGCCGACCAGGTGCCGGAGTGCGGACCCGGACTCAATTTCATCATGGACGTGTTCCCCTTCTGGGAGGCCGTCAAGATGGTGTTCCAGGGCTCGGGCGACTGCGCCAAGATCGACTGGACCTTTCTCGGCATCAGCATGGCCGGCTGGGTGCTGATCTCGCTGGTCGGGCTCGCCTCGATCGCCGCCTGGAACAACTTCCGCCGCTAAACCGGGGTCAGACACCTATTTCCGGTGGTCCGCGGCACCGTGCCGTCATGG
>DAOMOU010000219.1:0-3178 GCA_035444525.1 Gammaproteobacteria bacterium
GATTTCTGGGGCGCCCGGCATGGCATGGAGGCGGCCACCACCATGGAGCGGGTGGCCGGCGGCCTGGCCTGGTTCTACCTCGTGCTGCTGGTGCTGCTGGCGATTCATGCCTCGGTCGGCATCTACCGGCTGGCCGTCAAGTGGGGCGTGGCGGCCGGCCGCTCCCGGGTGGCCCTGAAGCGCTTCGCGCGGATTTTCGGTGTCGCGTTCCTGGCGGCCGGGATGATCGTGCTGGCGGTGATGGCCGGCTGGCTGCCGGCGCCATTTGCCTTCCTGCTGGGGTCCTGAGTTGAAGATCACCGACGTACTGGTCATCGGCGCCGGCCTCGCGGGCGAGCGCTGCGCCATCGAGGCGGCCGCGGCAGGGCACTCGGTGCTGATCCTCTCGCTGGTGCCGCCGCGCCGCAGCCACAGCTGCGCCGCGCAGGGCGGCATGCAGGCGGCACTCGGCAACTGCGTCAAGGCCGCGGACGACAGCCCCCACGTGCATTTCCTCGACACCGTGCGCGGCTCGGACTGGGGCGCAGATCAGGAAGTCGCGCGGATGTTCGCCGACAACGCCCCGGTGGCGGTGCGTGAACTGGCGCATTTCGGCGTACCGTGGACGCGCGTGCGGCCGGGCGTGAATCGCTACCACATCAAGGGCCAGCAGGTGGACATCGAGGAGCCGGCGGACAAGGCCGGGCTCATCATGCACCGCGATTTCGGCGGCACCGCCAAGTGGCGCGCCTGTTATGCGGCCGCGGGCACCGGCCACGCCACGCTGTACGCCGTGGACAGCCAGGTCATCCGGCTCGGCATCGACGTGCTGGATCGCATGGAAGCGATTGCCCTGATCCACGACGGCGAGCGCTGCCACGGTGCCGTGGTGCGTTGCCTGCGCACCGGCCGCCTCGACACCATTCTCGCCAGGGCCACTGTCATCGCCTCCGGCGGCTACGGCCGCATCTACGGCGGCTACACCACTAACGCGGTCATCAACGAGGGCACCGGCGCATCGATCGCACTCGACACCGGCGTGGTGCCGCTGGGCAACATGGAGGCGGTGCAGTTCCACCCGACCGGGCTGTGGCCGTCCGGCATCCTGATCACCGAGGGCTGTCGCGGCGACGGCGGCTATCTTTTGAACGGCGCCGGCGAGCGCTTCCTGGTCGAGCTGGAGCCCGAAAAGCAGGAGCTGGCCAGCCGGGACGTCGTGTCACGCCACATGATGAGCGAGATCCTGTATCGGCGCGGCGTGGACAGCCCGAACGGCCCGCACCTGTGGCTGGACCTGCGCCACCTCGGCGAGGAGCACCTGACCACCCGGTTGCGCGAGATCTACGAGATCTGCAGGGATTTCCTCGGCATTCGTCCCTGGGAACAGCTGGTGCCCGTGCGCCCGACCCAGCATTACTCGATGGGCGGCATCCGGGTGAACAAGGACGGCCAGGCCTACGGCCTCGGCGGACTGTTCGCAGTGGGGGAGGCGGCCTGCTGGGACATGCACGGCTTCAATCGCCTGGGCGGCAACAGCCTGGCCGAGACCATCGTCGCCGGCCGCATCGTCGGCGCCCGCGTGGCGGAATTCGTGGCGCGGCCGGGCCCGGGCCCGGATGCGGTGCTCGCGAAGTCGGCGTTGCAGGCCCAGGAGGCGCGCATCGCCGAGCTGGTCGGACGCCCGGCAGGCGGACGTTCGCTCTACCAGCTGCGCGACGCCATGGGCGAGATCATGATGAATCACCTCGGGGTGTTCCGCAGCGGCGACGAAATCGAGTTCGCGATCAGCGAACTGCAGGCCCTGATTCGCGAGGTGGCGGGCGTCGGCCTGCGCTCGACCGCGCCGGGGCCGAATCCCGAACTCGCCTATGCCTTGCGCCTGCCGGGCATGCTGCGGCTCGCACTCGTCACCGCCATGGGGGCGCTGGCGCGCAAGGAAAGCCGTGGCGCCCATTACCGCACCGATTATCCGCAGCGCAATGATGCCGAATGGCTGAACCGGACCCTGTCGCGCTGGCGGGCGGGGGCGGAGGCCCCGGAGTTGAACTACGAACCCGTGGGCCTGCTGGACCTGCCACCGGGCCACCGCGGCTACGGCGCGAGTAGCCAGGTGGAGATGACCACGAGCATCGAGCAATACAACGCACAGGTCGCTGCTGCCCAGGCCGCCGCGGGCCGACTCGCCACGGACGAGCCCCTTGGCGCCCGGTTGCGTCCCGGCGCCTGGCGCGGCGCCTTCAGCGCGCCCGCCTGACGAGGAAGCGAAGCATGTCCAGCCAGGCCGCACGTACCCTGAAGTTCGAAATCTTCCGCTACAACCCGGAGGATCCCGGCTCGAAGCCGCACATGCAGAGCTTCGAACTGCAGGAAGTCCCGTTCATGTCACTCTTCATGGCACTTAACAAGTTACGTGAAGAACAGGATCCAACACTCCAATTTGACTTCGTTTGTCGTTCAGCCGTCTGCGGTTCCTGCGGGATGATGGTGAACGGCAGGCCGTCGCTGGCCTGCAAGACCCTGACTTCGCAGCTGGACAGCACCGTGCGCCTGCATCCCTTGCCGGCGTTCCGGCTGGTGGGCGACCTGTCGGTGGACACCGGCAGCTGGTTTCGCGGCATGTCTGAGCGAATCCAGGGATGGATCGAGGAAAAGACGTCGTTCGATCCGGAAGCTCCCGAAGAGCGCATGGACGACGATCTTGCCCAGGCGATCTACGAGCGGGAGCGCTGCATCGAGTGCGGCTGCTGCGTGGCGTCCTGCGCGGTGGCCAACACGCGCCCGGCCTTCGTGGCGCCGGCGGGGCTGAACCGGATCGCGCGCTTCATGATGGATCCACGCGACCGGCGCAAGCAGGGTGACTGGTTCGAGGTCGTGGCCAGTGACGAGGGCGTGTTCGGCTGCCTCGGCCTGATGGCCTGCCAGGACGTGTGCCCGAAAGAGCTGCCCCTGCGCGAGGTGTACGCCTACCTGCGGCGCAAGTCGCTCACCGGCTTGCTTGGCAAGAAGACCGCCAAGCCCGGCTGAGGCTGTAGTGTTTCGCTGACCTCGATGAGCAGCCCGCAAAACAGGACAGGTCTTCGGAATCAACTCGAAAGATGGCCTGCAAGCATTTGAAGATAAAGACTACGAAGTGGGGGTTGCAGGCTTCCAGCCCGATTTCAGGTCGACATATCAGTTAACATAATATACATTATGCGCA
>DAOMOU010000220.1:0-3118 GCA_035444525.1 Gammaproteobacteria bacterium
ACGCTCGTCGACCTGTCCGGCACCGCAACAGGCATCCCGCTTGGCCCAAAGCATGATGCAACGCGACATGGGCCGTGGCTATAATGGGCGGCTCATCTTCCGCCTGCGTCCGGATCCCCAGAATCCTTTCCGGATCAGCCATTTGCCTCCCCCTCAGAGTCCGATGCACCCGACGTGGACAGTCTCCTGAAGCAGTTTGCGCAGTCCTCCCAGCTCGGCGCCAACGCCGCCTACATCGAGGACCTCTACGAGCAGTACCTCGTCTCTCCCGACAGCGTCGGGCCGAAATGGAAAGCCTGGTTCGACGGCTTCAAGGGCCGCGAAGCCGGCGACGTGCCGCATTCGCCGGTCATGGCCGCGGTCGCCGAGGCCGGCAAGCTGGCCGCGCGCGGCATCGCCAGCGGCGGCAGCGGCACTTCCGACGAGCGCGAGCGCAACGTCGGCCGCCTGATCACCGCCTACCGCTCGCGTGGCCACCTCGGCGCGAAGCTCGATCCGCTGGCGCTGACCCCGCCGATGAATCCGCCGGACCTCGACCTGCCCTTCCACAGCCTGTCCGAGCGCGACCTCGACGGCGAGTTCAGCACCGGCGGCATCGCCGGCCAGCCGCGGATGCGGCTGCGCGACCTGCTCGCCCGCCTGAAGGCCACCTACACCGGCCCGATCGGCGCCGAGTTCATGCACATCCCGCAGCATGAGCAGCGGCAGTGGCTGTACCAGCGCCTGGAGACGGCCGGCGGCGACTACGGCCTCGGCGCGGACACCCGCAAGCGCATCCTCGAACGCCTGACCGCCGCCGAGGGCCTGGAGCGCTACCTGCACACCAAGTACGTCGGCCAGAAGCGCTTCTCGCTCGAAGGCGGTGATTCGCTGATCCCGCTGCTGGACACGGTGATCCGCCAGTCCGGCGTCGACAGCGTCAAGGACATCGTGATCGGCATGGCCCACCGCGGCCGCCTCAACGTGCTGGTCAACACCCTCGGCAAGAACCCGCGCAAGCTGTTCGACGAATTCGAGGGCAAGTTCGAGCACAACGCGCTCGCCCACGCCGGCGACGTGAAGTACCACATGGGCTTCTCCGCCGACGTCGCCACCGACGGCGGCCCGGTGCACCTGGCGCTGGCCTTCAACCCCTCGCACCTGGAGATCGTCGATCCGGTGGTCGCAGGTTCCGTGCGCTCGCGCCAGGAACGCCGTGGCGACGAAGAGCGCAAGCAGGTCATGCCGGTCCTGATCCACGGCGACGCGGCATTCGCCGGCCAGGGCGTGGTGATGGAGCTGTTCCAGATGTCGCAGGCGCGCGGCTTCGCCGTCGGCGGCACCGTGCACGTGGTGATCAACAACCAGGTCGGCTTCACCACCAGCAACAAGGAAGACGCCCGCTCCACCCTGTACTGCACCGACGTGGCCAAGATGGTCGGCGCGCCGATCTTCCACGTGAACGGCGACGATCCCGAGGCCGTGGTGTTCGTGGCCAAGCTGGCCTACGACTTCCGCCAGCAGTTCAGCAAGGACGTGGTCATCGACCTGGTCTGCTACCGCCGCCACGGCCACAACGAGGCCGACGAGCCGGCGGCGACCCAGCCGCTGATGTACCAGACCATCCGCAAGCACCCGACCACCCGCGAGCTCTACGCCACGCAGCTGGAACAGGCGGGCGTGATCGCCGCCGGCGCCGGCAAGGCGATCGTCGACGCCTACCGCGACAAGCTCGACGCCGGCAAGGTCACCACCGACCTGGCCGACGCCAAGCCCGAGGACTACGAGCTGCACATCGACTGGTCGAAGTACCTGTCGGGCTCGCTGTCCGACCCGGTCGATACGAAGGTCAAGAAGAAGACGCTCACCGATCTGGCGAAGCGCATCAACACCATCCCCGCCGACGTGCAGCTGCATCCGCGCGTGGCCAAGATCTACGACGACCGGATGAAGATGACCGCCGGCGAGATCCCCGGCGACTGGGGCTTCGCCGAGAACCTCGCCTACGCCACCCTGCTGGCCGAGGGCTACGGCCTGCGCCTGGTCGGCCAGGACGCCGGCCGCGGCACCTTCTTCCACCGCCACGCGGTGCTGCACGACCAGAAGAGCGACAGTTCGTACCTGCCGCTGCGCCAGCTGGTCGAACGGCCGGAACAGGCCACCGTGATCGACTCGCTGCTCAGCGAGGAAGCGGTAATGGCCTACGAATACGGCTTCTCGACCGCTGACCCGAACATGTTCGACATATGGGAAGGCCAGTTCGGCGATTTCGCCAACGGCGCCCAGGTGGTGATCGACCAGTTCATCGCCTCGGGCGAGGCCAAGTGGGGCCGCATCAGCGGACTGACCCTGCTGCTGCCGCACGGCTATGAAGGCCAGGGCCCGGAACACAGCTCGGCGCGCCTGGAGCGCTTCCTGCAGCTGTGCGCACTGGACAACATGCTGGTCTGCGTGCCGACCACGCCCGCGCAGTGCTTCCACATGCTGCGCCGGCAGATGAGGATGAGCACGCGCAAGCCGCTGATCGTGATGTCGCCCAAGTCGCTGCTGCGCCACAAGCTGGCGGTGTCGACTCTGGACGAGCTGGCCAACGGCGAGTTCCAGCACCTGATCCCGGACGCATCGGCCGACGCGAAGAAGGTCAAGCGCGTGGTGCTGTGCTCGGGCAAGGTCTACTACGACCTGCTCGAGGACCAGCACAAGCGCGGCCAGGACGACGTCGCCGTCGTCCGCGTCGAGCAACTGTATCCGTTCCCGCGCGAGCGACTGACCGCCGAACTGAAGAAGTACGGCAAGGCCGCCGACGTCATCTGGTGCCAGGAAGAGCCGCAGAACCAGGGCGCCTGGTACCAGATCAAGCACCACCTGCAGGCCTGCCTGGGCAAGGGCCAGTCGCTCAGCTACGCCGGCCGCGCGCGCTCGCCGTCGCCGGCCGTTGGCCACTTCGCCGACCACGTCGAGGAACAGCTGAAGCTGGTCGCCGACGCGCTGGTCAATCCGCCCGGCGGACAGCACTCCGCCGAATAACCGACCACACCGCCCTACCGCCTTTCAAGGACGCCACTCCATGGCCACCGAAGTCAAAGTCCCGGTCCTTCCGGAATCCGTCTCCGACGCCACCATCGCCGGCTGGCACAAG
>DAOMOU010000221.1:0-3046 GCA_035444525.1 Gammaproteobacteria bacterium
GGTCCCGCGGGGCCTGTGGATCCGTCGTCGCCGGAACAGCCGGCGAGTCCAAGAGCGGCAGCACACAGTAATGTCGCTGCCCAAGTCCATTTAGTCTTCATTGTTCCCTCCAAGGGATTCAGAGCGCTTCCCCATATCTGCGCATTCCGTAACCGCTCCGGCGGCAGTCCCCTGACGGAATGCTCAGGCGGAATATTGGTTCGCGTCAGTGACATGGACAATTAGGACATCTACACAGAGCAATTCTGAATGGGAGTCATTCGCGAATCGTCCGCACAGGCAGTGCGACTTTTCGGCGACGGCCGGGGCCGGGCCGTTTCCCGCCCTGCTCGCGCTTCCCCCGCGCTCCCGTCTATGATGCGCCGGGAGTCGCAAGTAACTGATCCGGAATGAGTCTCACACGCTCCACGACCGTCGTCGGTGGCAACACCCTGGCTTCGCGCGTGCTCGGCCTCGCACGGGACGTGGTGTTTGCGCGCGTGTTCGGCGCCGGCGCCGGCATGGACGTGTTCGTGGTGGCCTTCCAGATCCCGAATTTCCTGCGGCGCCTGTTCGCCGAGGGCGCGTTCTCGCAGGCTTTCGTGCCGGTCTTGTCCGAGTACCAGGCGAAGGGCTCGCACGAAGAGGTCAAGGCGCTCGCGGACCGGGTCGCCGGCACGCTCGGCGTAGCGTTGTTCCTGGTCACGCTGCTCGGCATCATCGCCGCGCCGCTGTTCATCCTGTTGTTCGCGCCGGGCTTCTCGGACGAGCCGGACAAGCTGGCGCTGGCCAGCGAGATGTTGCGCTTCACCTTTCCCTACCTGTTCTTCATCTCGCTGACGGCCTTCGCCGGCGGGATTCTCAACACCTACGGGCGTTTCGGGGTGCCGGCCTTCACGCCGGTGTTCCTCAACCTGGTGCTGATCGGCGCCGCCGTCTGGCTGTCACCGCGCTACGAGCAGCCGATCTTCGCGCTCGCCATCGGCGTGCTCATCGCGGGCGTGGCGCAGCTGGCCTTCCAGCTGCCCTTCCTGCGCGCCATCCGGCTGTTGCCGCGGCCCCGCTGGGGCTGGAGCCATCCGGGGGTGCAGAAGATCGGCCGGCTGATGCTGCCGGCGATCCTCGGTTCCTCGGTCGCCCAGATCAACCTGATCGTGGACCGCATCATCGCGTCCTTCCTGGTGACCGGCAGCATCAGCTGGCTCTATTACTCCGACCGGTTGCTGGAATTCCCGCTGGGGATCTTCGCCATCGCGCTGGCGACGGTGATCCTGCCGGGCCTGTCGCGGCGGCATGCCGAGCAATCCATGGCGGCTTTCTCCGCCACGCTGGACTGGGCGCTCAAGCTGGTGGCGGTGATCGCGCTGCCGGCCGCGGTGGGCCTGTTCATGCTCGCCGGGCCGATGCTGGCGACGCTGTTCCAGTACGGCGAGACCACTGCCTTCGACACGCGCATGGCGCAGCTCAGCCTGATGGCCTACTCAGTGGCGCTGGTCGGTTTCACGCTGGTCAAGGTGCTGTCGCCGGGCTATTTCAGCCGCCAGGACATCCGCACGCCGGTTCGGGTCAGCATCCGCGCGGTGTTCGTCAACATCGGGCTGAACCTGCTTTTCGTCGTGCCAATGATCGTGCAGGGGATCCCCGGCGCCCACGCCGGGCTGGCCGCCGCCACCGGACTGGCGGCCGTCTACAACGCGTCCGCCCTGTACCGTGGCCTGCGGGACAACGGCGTCTACGCGCCCGGTTCGGGCTGGGGCGCGCTCGCCGTCCGCGTGTTGCTGGCCAATGTCGCGATGGCCGCGGCGCTGTGGCTGGTCGCCGGGCCGCTGGACGCCTGGCTGGCGGCGTCCTGGGACGCCCGCGTCCTGCGGCTGGCCGGCTGCATCGCGCTCGGCCTGGCGGTCTATCTGGGCGCGCTGCTGGCCGTGGGGATGCGGCCGCGCCACCTGCGCAGCCGGCTCGGCACGCCCCCGGCCTCCCATTCCGTATAATCTCGGGTCTTTCGGCCGGCAGCGCTCGACGCCCGGTCGCGCCGAGGCCAGGAATCCGCACTTGGAACTCATTCGGGGAAAGCACAACCTGCGTCCCGGTCACCGGGGTTGCGCGGTCACCATCGGCAACTTCGATGGCCTGCATCTCGGCCACCGGGCGGTGCTGGAGCGCTTGACCGGCAAGGCGCGGGCCCTCGGTGTGGCGGCCGTGGTGATGAGCTTCGAGCCGACGCCGCGGGAGTACTTCATGGGCGCCGCCGCGCCGCCGCGCCTGGCCCGCTTTCGCGAGAAATTCGTCGGCCTGAAGGCGCTGGGTGTGGACCGGCTGTTTTGCGCCCGTTTCGATGCGAACATGGCGGCGCTCGAGCCCGAGGACTTCATCCGCGAGTACCTGGTGGACGGGCTGGGCACGCGTTACCTGGTGATCGGCGACGATTTTCGTTTCGGCCGCAACCGCGCCGGCAATTTCGCGTCGCTGCAGGCAGCTGGCCGTGAGCACTACTTCGAGGTCGAGGACACGCCCACGGTGGTACTCGACGGCTTGCGCGTGAGCAGCACCGCGGTGCGGGCGGCACTGGCAGAGGGCGACCTGGGGCTCGCGGCGCGCCTGCTGGGACGGCATTATGGGATGACCGGCCGGGTCATCGAGGGCCGGCGGCTGGGCCAGGCGCTGGGCTTCCCCACCGCCAACCTGCGCCCGGGCCGCCGGGTCCTGCCGGTGACCGGGGTGTTCGCGGTGCTGGTCCGGGGCGTCGGCGAGCGGCCCTGGCCGGCGGTCGCCAACCTGGGCACCCGGCCGACGGTGGACGGCACCGAGCCGCTGCTCGAGGCGCACCTGTTCGATTTCTCCGGCGACCTGTACGGTCGGCGGATCACGGTGGATTTCGTGGCGCGCTTGCGTGACGAGCAGCGCTTCGACGACATTGCGGGCCTCAAGGCCCAGATGCACCGGGACGCGAAACTGGCGCGACGGATCCTGGCCGACGCGGGCTATTGAAGAAGGAAGAGAAGGTGGCTGATTACAAGGACACGCTGAACCTGCCGCGCACGGACTTCCCGATGCGCGCGGCGCTGGC
>DAOMOU010000222.1:0-3044 GCA_035444525.1 Gammaproteobacteria bacterium
GCGACATCAGCCGCAAGAAGAAGCTGCTGGAGAAGCAGAAGGAAGGCAAGAAGCGGATGAAGCAGGTCGGTCGCGTCGAGATCCCGCAGGAAGCCTTCCTGGCGGTGCTGCAGGTGGACAACAAGTAGAACCCTGGAATGTCATTCCGAGCGCAGCGAGGAATCTGCTCCTGTTGTTGCCTATGGTTGGCGCGAAGCAGATTGACCAGCGTTGCTGTTATAGAGCGCTTCTCGCTGCGCTCGGAATGACAACTTAGTTTGCTGGATGCCGCAAGAGGATTGGCGTGACATGATGAAGTGGTTCGAGCTTGCGCTGGTCGTGCTGACCTTCGCCACCGGCATCACATGGCTGCTGGACCGGTTGTTCTTCGCCAAGCGGCGGGCCGCGCGCGCCGGGCTGCTGGAGGAGAAGGAACCGGTCCTCGTCGACTACGCGCGGGCGTTCTTCCCGGTGCTGTTCGTGGTGCTGATCCTGCGCAGCTTCATCGCCGAGCCGTTCCGGATCCCGTCCAGCTCGATGATGCCGACCCTGCTGATCGGCGACTTCATCCTGGTCAACAAGTTCAGCTACGGCATCCGCCTGCCGGTCAACAACCGCAAGGTGATCGCGCTGGGCGAGCCGGAGCGCGGCGACGTGGTGGTGTTCCGGCCGCCGCACCATCCCGACCAGGACTGGATCAAGCGCGTGATCGGCCTGCCCGGTGACGTGGTCGCCTACCGCGACAACATGGTCTACGTGAACGGCCAGCCCTTCGCCTACGGGCCGGCGCAGCCGTACGCGGGCGTCGGCCGCGGCGCCGACATGACTGGCGCCGAGCTGATCGACGAAACCATGCCCGGCCGCACCCACCAGGTCCTGGAGACCCGGCGTCCGGGCATGTTCGACCCCGGCGAGGGTGAGTGGCTCGTGCCCCAAGGCGAGTATTTCGTGATGGGCGACAACCGTGACCGCAGTGACGACAGCCGGTTTTGGGGTACGCTGCCGGAGAGCCAGCTGCGCGGGAAGGCATTCCTGGTCTGGATGAACCTCGACAGCAGTGCGCCGGGGTGGGTCGACTGGGGCCGGATCGGTCGTGGCATTCCGTAGGGCCGGGGCGGAAGGCGGTCGCTGGGACCGGTGACAACAGCACATTGGGGGATCGGGGCATGAACACGCGTCGCAAGCAGGGCGGCATCACGCTGCTGGGGTTCATCATCGTCGCCGGCGTGGCCGGCTTCTTCGTGTTCATGGGGATCAAGCTGTTCCCGATGTACCAGGAGTACTACAGCGTCAAGTCGGCGCTCAAGGGCATGGCCGCGGAGCCGGGCATCGGCAGCTATTCGCCGGCGAAGATCCAGGACCTGTTCTTCCGCCGGATGAACATGAGCTACGCCTCCCACATCAAGAAAGAGCACGTCAAGATCACGCGCGTCGACGCCGGCTGGCAGATCGAGGTGCGCTACGAGGTGCGCGAGCCGATGGTCGGCAACCTCGACGCGGTCGGCCGGTTCGAGGCCACCCAGCTCCTGAGCGGCAGTGCCCCAGGCAACTGACCGGGTACAGGGCGTCTTCGCCGGGCATGTGTTCGCCGACGCGGCCCTGCTCGAGCAGGCCCTGACCCACCGCAGCGCGGGCGCGCCGCACAACGAACGCCTCGAGTTCCTCGGCGACGCCGTGCTCGGCCTGATCGTGGCCGAGGCGCTGTACGCGCGCTGGCCGAAGGCCGACGAAGGCTCGCTCACCCGCGCCCGCGCCGAGCTGGTGCGCGAATCGACGCTGGCGGCGCTGGCGCGGCGACTGGAGATCGGCGAGCGGCTGGTGCTCGGCCCGGGCGAGATGAAATCCGGCGGCCATCGCCGCGACTCGATCCTGTCCGACGCGCTGGAGGCCATCATCGGCGCGATCTGCCTCGACGCCGGCTTCGAAACCTGCCGCCGGGTGGTGCTGCCCTGGTTCGAGGAGGCGGTGTCGGCGGTGCCGGCCAGCAAGGTCGGCAAGGACGCCAAGACCCGCCTGCAGGAATGGCTGCAGGCGCGGCAGAAGCCGCTGCCGCAGTACGAGCTGACCTCGGAAAACGGCGAGGAGCATGCACGCGTGTTCGTGGTGCGCTGCATTGTGTCCGACCCGCCGGCGTCTGCCGAAGGCGAGGGCAGTTCGCGGCGTGCGGCGGAGCAGGCGGCGGCGGCGGAGGTGCTGGGGGTGCTGGGGGCGGGGGAGTGAGGCGGGTTGGTGGTTGGTAGTTGGTAGTTGGTAGTTGGTGGAGGAGAGCTGCGTCGGCATACCCCACGAACCACCAACTACCAACCACTAACTGCCCTGGCCGTAGGGCGGGTCTCGACCCGCCATGATGCGAGCAGGCGGGTCAGCCGGCCGGCGGGTCAAGACCCGCCCTACAATGGGCGAATGAACGCATCTGCCCGCCATCGCGCCGGCCACGTCGCCGTCGTCGGACGGCCCAACGTCGGCAAGTCCACCCTGGTCAACGCGCTGGTCGGGGCGAAGGTCAGCATCGTCTCCAACCGTCCGCAGACCACGCGCCACCGCCTGCTCGGCATCGCCACCGTGCCGGGCGGGCAGCTGGTGCTGGTCGATACCCCGGGCCTGCACCGCGAAGGCGGCAAGCTGGCCTCGTCGGCGCTCAACCGCGTGCTCAACCGTGCCGCGCGCGGCGCGCTGGAGGGCGTCGATGCCGCCGTGCTGGTGGTCGAGGCCGGACGATGGGAGGACGAGGACAGCCTCGCCTACGACACCCTGCACGCCAGCGGCCTGCCGGTGGTGCTGGTGGTCAACCAGGTCGACCGCATCGCCGACAAGGCGACCCTGCTGCCTTATCTGCAGGGCGTCAGCGAAGGCCGGCAGTTCGCCGCAGTGCATCCGCTGTCGGCGCTCAAGCGCACCGGACTCGACGCCCTGGTTGCGTCGCTGCTGGCGCTGCTGCCCGAGCAGCCGCCGCTGTACGGCGAGGACGAGATCACCGATCGCAGCCAGCGTTTCCTCGCCGGTGAACTGGTGCGCGAGCAGCTGATGCGCCAGCTCGGCGCCGAGCTGCCGTACGCGACCACGGT
>DAOMOU010000223.1:0-3002 GCA_035444525.1 Gammaproteobacteria bacterium
CAGGGCAACTTCGGCTCGGTCGACGGCGACTCCGCCGCGGCCATGCGCTACACCGAGGTGCGCATGGCGAAACTGGCGCACGAACTGCTCGCCGACATCGACAAGGAGACCGTCGACTTCGTCGCCAACTACGACGAGTCGGAGCATGAGCCGTCGGTGCTGCCGACGCGGGTGCCGAACCTGCTGGTCAACGGCTCCGCCGGCATCGCGGTGGGCATGGCCACCAACATCCCACCGCACAACCTGCGCGAGATCGTCAACGCCTGCATCGCCCTGATCGACGACCCGGAATTGAGCATCGACGGGCTGATGCAGCACGTGCCCGGCCCGGATTTCCCGACCGCCGGCGTGATCAACGGCGCCTCCGGGATCGTCGAGGCCTATCGCACCGGCCGCGGCCGCGTCTACATACGCGCCCGGGCGCACTTCGAGCCATTCCGCGACGGCAGCCGCGAGGCCATCGTGATCACGGAGCTGCCGTTCCAGGTCAACAAGGCGCGGCTGGTCGAAAAGATTGCCGAACTGGTGCGCGAGAAGAAGCTCGAGGGCATCAGCGAGCTGCGTGACGAGTCGGACAAGGACGGCCTCAGGGTCGTCATCGAGCTGAAGCGCGGTGAGAACGGCGAGGTGGTGCTGAACAACCTGTTCAAGCACACCCCGCTGCAGACCGTGTTCGGCATCAACATGGTGGCGCTGGTCGACGGCCAGCCGCGGCTGCTCAACCTCAAGGAGATACTCGAAGCCTTCATCCGCCATCGCCGTGAGGTCGTCACCCGGCGCACCATCTTCGAGTTGCGCAAGGCGCGCGACCGCGCCCACGTCCTCGAGGGGCTGGCGGTGGCGCTGGCCAACATCGACGAGGTGATCGCGCTCATCAAGGCCTCGCCGTCGTCGGCCGAGGCGCGCGTTGCCCTGACCGCGCGTGGCTGGGCCCCGGGCGTCGTCACCGGGCTGCTGGAACGCGCCGGCGCGGAGGCCACGCGGCCGGCCGGCCTGGCCGCGGAATTCGGGCTGGGCGCGGGCGGCTACCGCCTCTCCGAGGCCCAGGCCCAGGCCATTCTCGATCTGCGCCTGCACCGCCTGACCGGGTTGGAGCAGGAGAAAATAATTAAGGAATACGAAGAGATAATCGAGAAAATTAAGGATTATTCTGAGATTCTCGAGAGCCCGGATCGGCTCTCGGCAGTGATCCGCGAGGAGCTCATCGCGGTGCGCGACGATTACGGCGACGACCGCCGCACCGAGATCCTGCGCAACCATCTCGACCTGTCGATGGAGGACTTGATCAGCGAGGAGGACGTCATCGTGACGCTCTCGCACGGCGGCTACGCCAAGGCCCAGCCGGTGACCGACTACCAGGCGCAGCGGCGGGGTGGCCGCGGCCGGGCGGCCACGCGGGTCAAGGAAGAGGATTTCGTCGACAAGCTGTTCATCGCCAACACCCACGACTGGCTGCTGTGCTTTTCCAGTCGCGGCAAGGTGTACTGGCTGAAGGTCTACGAGCTGCCCATCGCCGGGCGTGGCTCGCGCGGCAAGCCGATCGTCAACCTGCTGCCGCTGGGCGAAGGCGAGCGCATCAACGCGGTACTGCCGATCCGCGAGTTCATCGAGGGGCCGTACGTGTTCATGGCCACCAGCCGCGGCACCGTCAAGAAGACGCCGCTGGTGGCGTTCTCGCGGCCGCGGCGCGACGGCATCATCGCGATCGACCTGCGCGACGACGATTACCTGATCGACGTCGGCATCACCGACGGGCGCCAGCAGATCATGCTGTGCGCGTCGAACGGCAAGGCGATCCGCTTCAAGGAGGCCGACGTGCGCCCGATGGGCCGGACCGCCGGCGGGGTGCGCGGGCTGAAGCTGGCCGACGAGCACCAGGTCATCGCGTTGATCATCGCCGACGAAGGCCACTTGCTGATCGCGACGGAGCACGGCTACGGCAAGCTCACGCCGGTCGAGGATTTCCCGGTCCACGGCCGCGGCGGCCAGGGCGTCATCGCCATCCAGACCAACGAGCGCAACGGGCTGATGGTGGGTGCGTTGCTGGTGCAGCCCGATGACCAGGTGATGATGATTTCCAGCACCGGGGTGCTGGTGCGCACCACCGTGGAAGGCATCCCCGCACTGACCCGCAACACCCAGGGCGTGCGCCTGATCCGGCTCGACGAGGGCGGCCGGCTGGTCGGCATGGGCCGCGTGGCCGCCGATCAGGCCGACGACCTCGACGACGACGGCGGCGACGCAGGCGACGGCGAGAACGGCAACGAATAACCGCGAACATCACGGAGAATCAACATGGATCGTGTCTTCAACTTCAGCGCGGGTCCGGCGGCCATTCCGCTGCCCGTCCTGGAGCGCGCGCGCGACGAACTGACCGACTGGCGCGGCTGCGGCATGTCGGTGATGGAATTGTCCCATCGCGGCAAGGAATTCATGTCGATCGCGGAGCGGGCCGAGGCGGACCTGCGACGGCTGCTCGATATTCCGGCCGGCTACCGCGTGCTGTTCCTGCAGGGCGGCGCATCGGCCCAGTTCGGCGCGGTGCCGTTCAATCTCGCCGGGCCGGATTCGGTGGCGGACTACGTGGTCACCGGTTCATGGTCGAAGAAGGCGCTGGGCGAGGGCCGCCGCTTCCTCGAGGCGCGCGTCGCGGCGGATTCGGCGGACAATCGCCACACCGCGATTCCCGACCCGGCGAGCTGGCGGCTCAGCCCGGACGCGGCCTACCTGCACTACACGCCGAACGAGACCATTGGCGGGGTCGAGTTCCACTTCGTGCCTGCTGCGTCGGCGCCGCTGGTGGCGGACATGTCCTCGACGATCTTGTCGCGGCCGCTGGACGTGAGCCGCTTCGGCCTGATCTATGCCGGCGCACAGAAGAACATCGGCCCGGCGGGACTGGCGATCGTCATCGTGCGCGAGGACCTGCTGGGTCGCGCCCGCGAAGGCACGCCGGTGATGATGGATTACGGCCAGCAGGCCGAGAACGGCTCCATGCTCAA
>DAOMOU010000224.1:0-2991 GCA_035444525.1 Gammaproteobacteria bacterium
CTCCTCCATCATGACGTCATTGCTCTGGCCCGGCGGCACCAGCGGCCAGACATTGCTCTTCGGATCGATGCATACGTGCGCCAGCAGCGGCCCCTCGGTGTCCACCAGGCGCCGGATCGCACCGTCGACCTCGTCGCGGCGCGTGATGCGGAAGGCCGGGATGCCGAAGGACTTCGCGACTTCCACGAAATCCGGGTTGTCCGACAGGTCGACCTCGCTGTAGCGCTCGTTGTGAAACAGCTGCTGCCACTGGCGCACCATGCCCAGCGACGAGTTGTCGACCAGCAGGATCTTCAGGTCCAGGCCATAGCGCCTGATGGTGGCCAGCTCCTGGATGTTCATCATGATCGAGCCGTCGCCCGACACCGTGACGACGCGCTTGCCGGGCAGCGCCAGGCAGGCGCCGATGCCCGCCGGCACGCCGTAGCCCATGGTGCCCAGCCCGGCGCTCGTCAGGTGCTGCTCGGGACGGTCGAAATGGCAGTGCTGCGCCACCCACATCTGGTGCTGGCCGACGTCGCAGGCGATGGTCACGTCCGGCGCGGCGTCGGTCAGCTTGCGCAGCATGTCGGGCACGTAGATGTATTCGCCGGGCGCATCGTAGCGCCATGCGTGCTCCGCCTTGCGCTCGGCGCACCACTGCTGCCAGGGACGGATCGCCAGCCCGGTCGGCATCGCCGCCAGCGACTCGCCCAGGTCACCCAGCAGGCCGGCGTCGGCATGGCGCAGCTTGCCGATCTCGCTCGGGTCGGCGTCCATGTGGATGACCTTCGCCTTGGGCGCGAAGCCGTCCAGCCGGCCGGTGGCGCGGTCGTCGAAACGCGCGCCGACGCAGATCAGCAGGTCGGACTCCTGGATGGCCTGGTTGGCCGCCCGGTTGCCGTGCATGCCCAGCATGCCCAGGAAGTTTTCGTCGCGGGTCGGCACCGCGCCGATGCCCTTCAGGGTCGTCACCACCGGGATGCCGCTGGCGCGCGCGTAGGCACGGAAGGCGTCCACCGCCCCGGCCATCGGGATGCCGCCGCCGCCGTACAGCACCGGGCGCTCGGACGCCCGGATCAGCCGGCGGGCGCGCTGGATCTGCTCCGGGTCCGCCTTGGCCTCGCGGTTGCGGCGCATCTCGAAGATCGGCGCCGCGGCCGGCACGGCATTGGAAATGTCCTTGGGCAGGTCCACCAGCACCGGGCCGGGCCGCCCCTCGGCGGCGATCTGGAAGGCCTGCGCGATGGTCTTCGGGATGTCCTCGGCGCGCCGCACGATGTAGCTGTGCTTGACGATCGGCATGGTGATGCCGAACACGTCGACCTCCTGGAAAGCATCGGTGCCCATCACCACGGTCGGCACCTGGCCGGTGATGATGACCAGCGGCACCGAGTCCATGAAGGCGTTGGCGATGCCGGTGACCAGGTTGGTGGCGCCCGGCCCGGAGGTCGCCATGCAGACCGCCGGCCGGCCGGTGACGCGCGCGTAGGCGTCGGCAGCCAGCGCGGCGCCCTGCTCGTGGCGCGCCAGGATGTGCTTGATGGGCGAGTTCAGCAGGGCGTCGTACACCGGCATGATGGCGCCGCCGGGGTAACCGAAAATGTACTCGACGCCCTGTTGTTCGAGGGCGCGAACCACCAGCTCTGCGCCCTTCATGCTCATGCGGCGGCCTGCTTGTCCGACTTCAGCCACGACATGCGCGCACGCAGCTCGCGCCCGACCTTCTCGACCGGGTGGTCCAGGTCGGCCGCCAGCATCGCCTTGTAGTGCGGCAGCCCGGCCTCGTGCTCGGCCTGCCACTCGCGCGCGAAGGTGCCGTCGCGGATCTCGCCCAGCACCTCGCGCATGCGCTGGCGCGTGTGCTCGTCGATGATGCGCGGCCCGCGGCTCAGGTCGCCGTACTTGGCCGTGTCGCTGACGAACTGGTGCATCTTCGCCATGCCGCCCTCGTGCAGCAGGTCGACGATCAGCTTCAGCTCGTGCATGCACTCGAAATACGCCACCTCCGGCTGGTAGCCGGCTTCCACCAGCGTCTCGAAGCCCTGCAGGACCAGCTCGGTGACGCCGCCGCACAGCACCGCCTGCTCGCCGAACAGGTCGGTCTCGGTCTCCTCGGCGAAGGTGGTCTCGAGCACGCCGCCGCGGGTGCCGCCGACGCCGTGGGCGTAGGCCAGCGCCTTCGCTTTCGCGCGCCCGGTGGCGTCCTGCGCCACCGCCATCAGGCAGGGCACGCCGCGGCCCTCTTCGAACTGGCGGCGCACCAGCGCGCCGGGGCCCTTCGGCGCCACCAGGATGACGTCGATGTTGTCCGGCGCCCTGATGGAGCCGTAATGGATGTTGAAGCCGTGCGCGAACAGCGCGGCGGCGCCGGGGCGGATGCTGCCCTCGATGGCGCGCCACACCGCCGGCGCGGCCATGTCCGGCACCAGCACGGCGACGATGTCGGCGCCCTGTGCGGCCTGCGCCGGCGGCGCCACCTTGATGCCGTCCGCCTCGGCCTTCTTCCAGCTCGCGCCGCCCGGCCGCAGGCCGACGGTCACGTCGAAGCCGCTGTCGCGCAGGTTCAGCGCGTGGGCGCGCCCCTGGCTGCCATAACCGATCACCGCGATGCGCTTCACCCCGGCGTTGCCCGGCTCGACATCCGATTCGACGTAAATCTTCATGCTCACTACCCTTTTTCTCCAGCCCAGAATGCGAGAACCCCGCAGCCTTTTCAGGTTGCGGGGTTCTCTGGTTTAGTACTTTCGCTTCTTAGCCTGCCTACACCACGACCCCGCTCTTCCCGAGTACGAGAATCACGATAAGGAGGCCAAGGAGGGCGCTGACTGCGTTCAGCGGCAAGCGCTCAGGCGCGCGAGCGACGGCCGTCGGCCGCTGCCTCGTGTCTGCCCTGCGCTGTGACTTGCCGTGGATCATTGTTTCGGTAACGCTTGTTGCGGTGCAATCAGGTTGAGCGGATTCTAACCACGGCTGTTTCCGGCGTGTCAACACTTTTTTTCGGATAGTCCG
>DAOMOU010000225.1:0-2881 GCA_035444525.1 Gammaproteobacteria bacterium
TCGCGGGTCACCAGGTCGAGCCGCGCAAGGCCGGCCTGCAGCACCGCGCGGAAGTTCTGCTCGGCGTCGGCCTGCAGCGCCTTCAGGCCGCTGGGCAGCGCATCCGCCAGCCGGCGGGCGAGCTCGTCGATGTTCAGCGTCTTGGTATCCATCACCCTTCCTCGCGCCCCGCCGTGGGGCAGCACCCCCTGCAGCCATGCACCACGACGGTGCGAACAGCCCCTCCCGGCCGGCCTGAAATCACGCAAGTCTCTGTTATTTCAAGGCTGGCACGCATTGTGCTTTGCACAACCCAACCGCGGCTCCACGGCCGGGTCCTGCAACACACTCGGAGGATACAACGATGGGTCGATCCCGTTACCTGCTCGTCGCGCTCGCGCTGGGCACCGCACAACCCGCCCTGGCGTCGGATTTTAGCGCCAACATCGGCATGATGTCCGACTACGTCTACCGCGGCATCAAGCAGAACGACGCCGCCGCCTTCGCCGGCCTCGACTACGAAAACTCCGGCTTCTACGTGGGCACCTGGGCCGCCGAGGTGGGTGAAGGCCTCGAGTACGACCTGTACGCCGGCTATGGCGGCAGCATCGGCGACTTCAGCTACGGGATCGGCTACACCGGCTACTTCTACACCGACGACTTCGACGACACCTACCACGAGCTCAACCTGACGGCCGGCTACGGGCTGTTCAGCCTCGAGTACTCGCTCGGCCGCTACGACAACTTCGCCGGCCCGACGCTCGACTACGGCTTCATCGCCGGCACCGTCGAGTACCAGGGCTTCTACGCCACCTACGGCTCCTTCTCCAAGGACTTCGAGGGCGACTACGTCGAAGTGGGCTATGGCGCGGAAGTGTCCGGCTTCGACCTGGGCGTCGGCCTGGTGGTCAGCGACAGCGACCTGTCGGGCACCGGTTCGAGCGAGAGCACGCTGATGTTCAGCATCGGCAAGACCTTCGACCTCAGGTGAGCGGCATGAAACTCGTCACAGCAATCATCAAGCCGTTCAAGCTCGACGACGTCCGGCAGGCGCTGGCGGACGTCGGCGTCAAGGGCGTCACCGTCACCGAGGTGAAGGGCTTCGGCCGCCAGCGCGGCCACACCGAGCTCTACCGCGGCGCCGAGTACGTCGTCGATTTCCTGCCGAAGATGAAGGTGGAGGTGGCGATCGACGACGACCTGCTCGAGCAGGTCGTCGAGGTGATCAGCAACACCGCCCGTACCGGGAAGATCGGCGACGGCAAGATCTTCATCATGCCGCTGGAACAGGTGATCCGGATTCGCACGGGCGAAACCGGCCCTGAAGCCGTCTGAGCAGGGGAGGCAGAACGTGGAACAAGTAATGCAACTCAGCTACGCGCTGGACACCTTCTACTTCCTGATGTCGGGCGCGCTGGTCATGTGGATGGCCGCCGGCTTCACCATGCTCGAGGCCGGCCTCGTCCGCGCCAAGAACACGGCGGAAATCCTTACCAAGAACGTCGGCCTCTACTCGATCGCCTGCCTGATGTACATGCTGTGCGGCTACGGCATCATGTACGGCGACGGCAGCGGGATCATCCCCGGCTTCGGCATGCTCGGCAGCGCCGACAACGCGGTCGCCGAGGTGGTCGCCGGCGGCGACGACGCACCCTACTACTCCAACCTCTCGGACTTCTTCTTCCAGGTGGTGTTCGTGGCCACGGCCATGTCCATCGTCTCGGGCGCGGTCGCCGAACGGATGAAGCTGTGGTCCTTTTTCGCCTTTGCGGTCGTCATGACGGCGGTGATCTACCCGGTGCAGGGCTACTGGACCTGGGGCGGCGGCTTCCTCGGCGAGACCTTCGGCTACTCCGACTACGCGGGGTCGGGCATCGTCCACATGACCGGCGCGGCCGCCGCACTGGCCGGCGTGCTGGTGCTCGGCGCGCGCAAGGGCAAGTACGGTGCGAAGGGCCAGGTCAATGCCATCCCCGGGTCCAACCTGCCGCTGGCCACGCTCGGCACCTTCATCCTGTGGATGGGCTGGTTCGGCTTCAACGGCGGCTCGGAGCTGAAGGTCTCCGACGTCGAGTCGGCCAACAACGTGGCGCTGGTGTTCACCAACACCAACCTGGCGGCGGCGGCCGGCCTGGTCGCTGCGCTGCTGCTGGCGCGCGCGTGGTTCGGCAAGGCCGACCTGACCATGGCATTGAACGGCGCGCTCGCCGGCCTGGTGTCGATCACCGCCGACCCGCTCTCGCCGACGCCGCTGCTGGCGATGATCATCGGTGCCGTCGGCGGCCTGCTGGTGGTGAGCTCGATCGTCCTGCTGGACCGCAAGTTCCGCATCGATGACCCGGTCGGCGCCATCTCGGTGCACGGCACGGCCGGCATCTGGGGCGTGCTTGCGGTGCTGCTCTCCAACGGCGATGCGACCGTCTCGGGCCAGCTCATCGGCCTGGCGGTGATCTTCGCCTGGGTGTTCTTCGCCAGCCTGCTGGTCTGGTTCGTGCTCAAGAAGACGGTCGGCGTGCGCGTCACCGAGCAGCAGGAGTACGAGGGCGTGGACCTGCACGAGTGCGGCCTCGAGGCCTACCCGGAGTTCACCAAGGCCGGCGACTGAGGCCTGGCCACAACCGCGGCGCGCCCCCCGCGCCGCAACCCCGGCCGGGGGCGGACTATCCGCCCCCGGCCTTTGTTTATCAGGCCTCTACATGCCCGATGAGGCAATGCTAGACTGCGGCGAGGCTCGCATTCCGCGACGAACTACCGGCAGCCATGCCCGGCCGCTGCGCCGCTCGCATGACAGGAATCTGGAGAACCGAGATGAAAATGGTCTGCGCCATCATCAAGCCCTTCAAGCTCGACGACGTCCGCGAGGCGCTCGCCGACCTCGGCGTGCAGGGCATTACTGTGACGG
>DAOMOU010000226.1:0-2840 GCA_035444525.1 Gammaproteobacteria bacterium
GCGCCGCGACCATGGGCTCGAGCTCGCGGCGCGACACGTCGCCGCCGCCGTCGAGATGCAGGATTCCGGCCAGGCCGCACATCAGGTCGTCGTTCCTCTGGAGCTCGTCATTCAAGTCGTCGTTCGCGCCGGCGGGCTGATCCGCAGCCCGCGCCGCGGGTGATCGGCCATCCAGCCGGCAGAGAGTAAGCCCCGCCGCGCGGCACGAACCGTGCGCTCCGGCGCAAAACCGCCATTCTGCCATCGGCGGCCCATTCGCCGCGAATTCCGATTGGAATCAGTCTCGGTCTGCTATATTGCATCTATAAGCTCGGTCTAATTCGCGACAATACAATATGTTAAACGTGATTTTTGCACCCGTGTCGCATGCGCGGAGCCAGGACGGTAAAGCTTTGGTAAGGGTTCGCGAGTTAAAATGCCTGTCCCCGGGCAAACCGCACCGGGCAGCGTGACGAGGATCACAGCGTGGCCGCCAGGGAACCACTTAGAGTGGAGAAATCGAGTGAAACCGGCCCCCCAACGGTAACTCCCATCCTGAAGCCAGTGAATTCCCATATCGAATCCCTGCAGAGCACGCCGCCCCCTGAGCGGCGGCGCTGGCGCGTGTCCAAGTCATCGGTGCAGCTGTTCGGGCAGCACGTCGATCTCTGGGCGCTGATTCTCGCGGCGGTGGATTTCGCGCTGCTGTGCGCGGCCGTGCACCTCGCCGGGCTGATCCAGCACGCCGGTGACCTGGAGAGCCTGAAAGCGGCCGTCGGCGCGCCGTGGCTGGCCTCGCTGGTGTTCGCCGGCGTGGCGCTCGGGGCGCTCATTGCCATGGGGCTGTACAACCGGCGGGTGGACGCACGCACCTCGGCGATCATCGCCCGGATGGTGGTGGGACTGGTGATCGGCGCCTCGGCGATGACCATCCTGATGTTCTTTTTCGAGGGGCTCAAGCTGGAACGTGGCACGCTGGCCTTGTCGGTCTCGCTGGCTTTGCCGCTGCTGGCGGTGTCGCGCGTGCTGTTCGTCCAGGTGCTGGGCCGCGAGCGCTTCGCCCGCCGGGTGCTGGTCTACGGCATCGGCGCCAAGGCGGCGGAGTTGCAGAATCTCCGCGTGCGGCAGGACCTGCGCGGCTTCCAGGTGGTGGGCTACGTGCCGACCGAGGGCTGCACGCCGAAGGTGCCGGCCGAGTGGCGCATCAACCCGGGCGACGACCTGCGCGAGTTCGTGCTGGAAGAGGACGTGGACGAGGTCGTGGTGGCGATGGAAGACCGGCGCCGCGGCCTGCCCGTGCAGCAGCTGCTGGACTGCCGGCTGGCGGGCGTGCCGGTCAGCGACGTGCTCAGCTTCATGGAGCGCGAGAGCGGCAAGGTCGAGCTGTCCATGCTCTACCCGAGCTGGCTGATCTACTCCGAGGGCATCAACTCGCGCGGCGTGTCGCGGCTGCTGACGCGCGTGCTGGACCTGATGGCGGCCGGCCTGCTGCTGTTGCTGGCGGCGCCGCTGATGCTGCTGACCGCGCTGGCGATCTGGGTGGAATCCGGCTTCAAGGGCAATGTGCTGTACCGCCAGACGCGGGTCGGCCTCGAGGGGCAGCTCTTTACGCTGCTGAAGTTCCGCAGCATGCGAGAGGACGCGGAAAAGGACGGCGCCAAGTGGGCGCAGAAAAACGACCCGCGCGTCACGCACGTCGGGCGCTTCATTCGCACCACGCGTATCGACGAGCTGCCGCAGCTGTTGAACGTGCTGGCCGGCAGCATGAGCTTCGTCGGGCCGCGCCCGGAGCGGCCGGAGTTCGTCGCGCAGCTGTCGCAGAAGATTCCCTATTACCGCGAGCGCCATTGCGTGAAGCCGGGTATCACCGGCTGGGCGCAGGTCTGCTATCCCTACGGCGCCTCCGAGCAGGACGCGCTGGAGAAGCTGCAGTACGACCTGTACTACGTGAAGAACAAGTCGGTGCTGTTCGACCTGATGATCCTGCTGCAGACCGCCGAGGTGGTGCTGTGGCGGAAGGGATCGCGGTAGTCGAAGCGACGTACGCATGAGCAAAGGCCGGCGCCCGCAAGGACGCCGGCCTTTTTCGTGCGGCCGGGGTCAGATCGTCTTGCTGACTTCCTGCGAGGGCGCGCTTTCCAGCCCGTCGGTGGTCACCGCCTTGACGGCGAAGTACCAGGTGCCGGGACCGAGATTCTCGATCATGTAGCGCGTCAGGCCAGGGTTGTTCAGCTCGATCACCGTGTCGTAGTTGCGCGAGGCCTGGCCGTAGAGGACCTCGTAGCCGGCCAGGTCGCCGATCGGCGAGCCGTCGGCGCGCTCGGTCGGCGGGCTCCAGCTCAGCGTCGCGGTGCCCGAATGGGCGGTCTGCGGCACCACGACGATCGAGAAGCCGGGCAGGCTGGCGCTGGCCATGCCGTCGGTCACCGTGAGGCGAATGCCGCTCCAGGTGAGCACGTCGCCTTCCTGGGGGGTGCCCTGCATCCGGCCGGTAGAGCCGTCGAGGCTGAGCCACGGCGGCCGGTTGTCCGCCGTGACGGTGAGCGCATCGCCGTCCGGGTCGGAGATGGACGGCTGGAAGGACCACTGGCGGCCGACGGTGGCGCTGGTGGGCGGCGTACCGCTGATGGTCGGCGGGCTGTTGCCGCCGGCGTCGGTTTCGGAATCGCCACCGAAACAGCCGGCAAGGCCCATGCAGGCCAAGCCGACCGCCAGCGATCCGGCGGGTTTGAATGATTTCATGTTCTGGTTCATGGCGGGGGGAGCCAATCCTCAAAAGTGTGATTTGGGTTGTCGAAAAAACTGCGCCCTTGTAGCAGGGGACGTTAAGTCAAACAACAGGTACTAGCCGAAAGTTCGTT
>DAOMOU010000227.1:0-2796 GCA_035444525.1 Gammaproteobacteria bacterium
CGCGGCGGCAAGATCCGCACCGTCAGCACGCTGGACATCGGCAGCCTGCAGATCCTGCGCGACGTCTACACGCCGGGGGTCGCGCGCGTCTGCCTGGCGATCCGCGATCAGCCGGAGCTGGCGCGCGAGTTCACCGCCATCGGCCGCACGGTCGCCATCGTCACCAACGGCACGGCGGTGCTCGGCCTGGGCGACATCGGCGCGCTGGCCGGCATGCCGGTGATGGAGGGCAAGGCGGCGCTGATGGCGAGCCTGGCGGGCCTGTCGGCGGTGCCGATCCTGGTCGAGGAGAAGGACCCGGCGCGGCTGACCGGCGTCATCGCCGCCATCGCCCCGTCTTTCGGCGCGATCCAGCTCGAGGACATCGCGGCGCCCGCATGCTTCGAGGTCGAGGACGCGCTGCGCGCGCAGCTCGACATTCCGGTGCTGCACGACGACCAGCACGGCACGGCCGTGGTGGCGCTGGCGGCGGTGCGTAACGCGGGCCGCCAGGCCGGCCAGCGGCTGTCGCAGAGCACGGTGGGGCAGGTCGGGCTGGGCGCGGCCGGCATCGGCATCGCCCGGCTGCTGCTGTCGCGCGGCACGAAGCGCATCCTCGGCGCCGACCTGAACCCTGCGGCCCGCGACCGTTTCGCGGCGCTCGGGGGTGAGCCCGCCGAGCTGGCGCGGGTGATGGCGGAAGCGGACATCGTCATCGCGACCACGGGCGTGAAAGGCCTGATCCGCCCCGAGTCGGTGCGGCCGGGCCAGGTCATCCTGGCCTTGTCGAATCCCGACCCGGAGATCGAGCCACAGGCCGCGCTCGCCGCCGGGGCCGCATTCGCCGCGGACGGCAAGAGCATCAACAACGTGCTGGGATTCCCGGGGCTGTTCCGGGGGGCGCTCGACGCCGGCGCGCGGCGCTTCACCGACGAGATGCTGGTGGCGGCGGCCGAGTCGATCGCGGACCTTGCCGGGGAGCACGACCTGGTGCCCGACCCGCTCAACAAGGCCGTCCACGACGCCGTGGCGCGTGCCGTAGCGGGCGCCGCCGCATCGTCCGGCGCGTGCCAGGCCGCCGGGGTGGCTCAGTAAGGGATGCCGGCGCGCCGGTAGGCCGCGGCCAGCAGCCACAGCGGGCCGATCATCAGGAACTGCAGGTCCTTGAAGAAGGACGGCTTGCGGCCCTCGATCCGGTGCCCGATGAACTGCCCGACCCAGGCCGCGACGAACACGGCCAGCGAGACGGCCCACAGGGGCGCTGCAGCGCTCTCCAGCACCGCCGCGAGCCACAGCAGGACGGCCAGCACGAGGGTGGCGCCGAAGCCCAGCGGCAGGGACAGGATGAAGTAATAGACCACCGACGCCATCGAGAACAGCAGCGCCCAGTTCAGCGCCGGGGAGATGTCCGCGAAGGCCCCGGGGACGGGCAGCGACCACAGCAGGCCGATCACGCTGAACACGATCGCCGGCACGCAGATCCAGTGAATCAGCTTGTTGGCGGGATGCTGGTGACTCTCGCCGTATTCATCGAGCCAGGACTCTAGGTCGTGCAAGGGTGTGCTCCCGTCGCCGGGGGCGCCGCGCCGGTGCCCCGCTACGGCGCAGAAGGTATCATGACGCCCAATGCTGTGCTTTCGGCAGCTCATCAGAGGGACGTTTCATGAACAAGACCACTGCACGTATCGTGATGCTGGCCGCGGCAGCGGCGATGACGGTCGGCTGCCAGACCATCGATCCGTACACGGGCGAGACGAAGACTTCGAGCGCCACCAAGGGCGCAGCCATCGGTGCGGGTGCGGGCGCCGTGCTGGGCATTCTCACCGGCGATGACTCCAAGGAGCGCCGCAAGCGCGCGTTGATCGGCGCCGGCGTCGGCGCGATCGCCGGCGGCGCGGTGGGGTCCTACATGGACAACCAGGAAGCCAAGCTGCGCGAGCAGATGGAGGGCACCGGCGTCAGCGTCACGCGCGTCGGCAACGACATCATCCTGAACATGCCGGGCAACGTCACTTTCCAGACCAACAGCTCGGACCTGAACCCGCAATTCTTCGGCGTGCTCGACTCCGTGGGACTGGTGCTCAAGGAGTACGACAAGACCGTCATCGAGGTAGTCGGCCACACCGACAGCACGGGCTCGGCCGAGTACAACCAGGCGCTTTCCGAGCGGCGCGCGGCCACGGTCGCGACCTACATCAACAACCGCGGCATCGACCGCCAGCGGATTCTCGCCTTCGGGCGCGGGCTCACCCAGCCGATCGCCGACAATTCGACGGCGGCGGGGCGCGCCATGAACCGCCGGGTGGAGCTGACGCTCTCTCCGATCACCAACTAGTCGAACAGGATCGGATCAGGCTGCGCGGTCGATCAGGCCGCGCAGCTTTTTCATGGCCGCGGCCTCGATCTGCCGGATCCGCTCGGCGGACACGCCATACTCCTCAGCCAGCTCCTGCAGGGTGGCTTTTTCCTCGCCGAGCCAGCGCCGGCGCAGGATGTCGCGGCTGCGCCCGTCGAGATCCTCGAGGGCTGCTTCGAGCGCCGTGACGGCGTTCTCGTCGGAATCCTCGTCGGCGACCAGCTCCGCCGGGTCGGCGCCGGGCGCGGGCAGGAAATACGAAGGCGCAGTGAGGCGGTCCTCGTCGTCGGCCTCCGGGCCGGGGTCCAGCGACATGTCGCGCGCCGCCAGCCTTTGCTCCATCTCGTTGACTTCGGCCGGCGTCACGCCCAGGTCGTCGGCGACCGCGCGGGTTTCCTCGGCCGAGAGCCAGCCGAGCCGCTGCTTGGCCTTGCGCAGGTTGAAGAACAGCTTGCGCTGCG
>DAOMOU010000228.1:0-2764 GCA_035444525.1 Gammaproteobacteria bacterium
GCCTGGGGCGTGGCTGCCGAGATACTCATGTTTATCTATACTCCGCGGCTGATCGGCCGATTCGGGTTTCGCGGCCTGCTGGTGTTCGCGCTCGGGGCGTCGGTGCTGCGCTGGTTGTTGACCGCCTGGGCCGCCGCCTCCCTGCCGTGGCTGCTGTTCGCCCAGACGCTGCACATGGCGGCCTTCGGCCTGTTCCATGCGGTGGCCGTGCTGCTGGTGCACCGGGCCTTTGCCGGACGGCTGCAAGGCAGGGGGCAGGCGTTGTACAGTGCGGTCGGATTCGGGGTCGGCGGCGCGATCGGCAGTCTCGCCAGCGGCTATGCCTGGTCGCTGGGCGGCGCCGACGCGGCCTGGATCGCTGCCGCCGTCGTGGCGGCGGTGGCGATGGCGGTGGCCTGGTGGGGCCTGCGAGCCGGCGAGGCCGGCCTCGACCGGGGCTGGGGCGGCGCGGACGCGCGCCGGGATGGATGAACCATGCGGGACGGTGCATGAGCAGGAAGAAGGGTTTTTCGGTCGCGGTCGTCGGCGCCACGGGGCTGGTGGGCGAGGCCATGCTGGCCTGCCTGGGCGAACGCAAGTTTCCCGTCGCGGAGCTCAAGCTGCTGGCCAGCGAGCGTTCCGCCGGCACCAGGATCGATTTCGGCGGCAAGTCCCACCGGGTGGCCGAGCTCGCGAGCTGCGATTTTTCCGGCGTCGACATCGCGTTGTTCTCGGCCGGCGGCTCGGTCTCGAAGGAGCACGCCCCGCGGGCCGCCGCGGCCGGCGCCATGGTCATCGACAACACCTCGTGCTTCCGCTACGACGACGACGTCCCGCTGGTGGTGCCCGAGGTCAATGCGGGCGCGCTCGAGCAGGCCTTCGCCCGCAACATCATCGCCAACCCGAACTGTTCGACCATCCAGATGGTCGTGGCCCTGAAGCCGATCTACGACGCGGTCGGCATCACGCGCATCAACGTGGCGACCTACCAGTCGATCTCCGGGGCGGGCAAACGCATGGTGGACGAGCTGGCGCGCCAGACCGCACAGCTGATGAACGGCCGTCCCCTGGGCAAGACCCTCACGCCGCGCCAGCTGGCCTTCAACGTCCTGCCGCAGATCGACGTGTTCGAGGACAACGGCTACACGCGCGAAGAGATGAAGATGTGCTGGGAGACGAAGAAGATCCTCGCCGACCCCGAGATCGGCGTGAACGCGACGGCCGTCCGGGTCCCGGTGTTCTTCGGTCACTCCGAGGCGGTGCACATCGAGACCCGGGAGAAGATCAGCGCCCGGGAGGCCCGCCGGCTGCTCCGCCAGGCGCCCGGTGTGGAGGTGCTCGACCGGCGCGTGCCCGGCGGCTACCCGACCGCGGTGACCGAGGCGAGCGGCGCGGACGCCGTGTGGGTGGGGCGCATTCGCGAGGACATTTCCCACCCGCGCGGCTTGAGTCTCTGGATCGTGGCGGACAACATTCGCAAGGGCGCGGCGCTGAACAGTGTCCAGATCGCTGAAACTTTTGTAAAAACATATCTGTGAGCTTATAGTTAGGCCGCTGTCGTGAAGTGCTTTCTCACGATGGCGGCGCATAGCTAAAGCTGTGCCCCGTGGCGGACCGCGCGGGGTCGCAATCAGGAGTGACAATGTCGCGCAAGCTGATACTACTTGGGGTGCTCTCCCTCATCCTCGCGCCAGGGGCGGCCTTGTCCCTCGGACTGGGCGACATTCGCCTGAATTCCTACCTCAATCAGCCGATGAATGCGGAGATCGCCCTCAGCATCGCCTCGCCGGCGGAACTCGAGTCGCTGCAGATCCGGCTGGCGCCGGCGGCCGCCTTCAGCCGCTACGGCCTGGACCGACCCGCGTTCCTCGACGACTTGCGCTTCCAGGTGCGCCGCACCGGGGCCGCGAGCGCAGTGGTGCAGGTGACCTCCACCCGCCCCGTCGCCGAGCCTTTCGTCACTTTCCTGGTGGAGGCCGCCTGGAGCGGTGGCCAGATGCTGCGCGAGTACACCGTGCTGCTGGATCCGCCGACCTTCATGCCGGCGCCCGAGGCGGCGCCTGCATCGCCGGCCGCGGTCGACACGCCGCGCCAGGCGCCGGTCGCGCGGCCCGCGCCCGCCCCGGCGCCGAGCGCCGCACCGACGCCGCTGCGCAGCGAGTACGGCGCCGAATTCGGACCGGTGCAGCGCAACGACACGCTGTGGGCCATCGCGCAGCGGGTGCGCCCCGACACCGGGTTGAGCACCAACCAGGTCATGGTGGCGCTGTTCCGCGCCAACCCGAACGCCTTCGACGGCAACATCAACCGGCTGCGCGCCGGCGCCATCCTGCGGGTGCCGAGCCGCAGCGAAATGGCCGCGACCTCGGGCGGCGAGGCGACCGCCGAGGTGCGTCGCCAGAACGAGGCCTGGCGCGGCGCGGCCGCGCCGGTCGCCGAGCGCCGGCTCGAACTGGCGCCACCGGCCGACACGCCGCCGTCGGCGCCCGCCGCGGATCCGGTCCGCGATGCCACCAGTCCGTCGCCGGCGCTGGCCGAGGCGGTCGACGAGCTGCGCGGCGAGCTGGCGGAAACCCGTCGCCTGATGGAGGTAAAGGACGCCGAGATCGCCGCGTTGCAGGCGCGCCTGGCCGAGCTCGAGGAGGAGGGTGTGCCGGTCGCGGAGCTGCCGATCGCACCCGTCGAGCGGCCGATCGTAGAAGCCGAGCCGGCGGACGAGCTGCCGGCCGAGGACGGCGTGCCGGCAGAGGCCGAGACCGAGGCGGAGCCGGTGGCTGAGCCGGAG
>DAOMOU010000229.1:0-2759 GCA_035444525.1 Gammaproteobacteria bacterium
GAATCTGTCAGCAAACAATAATGTCCTTACCTTTTCCGGCCGGCCGAAGTTCGTGCCTGAGAAAAAGCGGCCGGATGTGCAGCACAGCAGGGGCCCGGCCCCATCGGGCTAAATTCAGTGCGACACGGGTCGAGTTGGGCGATCCGGGTCGGCCCAGTCAGGCCTGCTTACAGTCCAAACAAACAACACGCCATACGAAGGGAAACCGGGTCCTTTGTATCTTGAACAGGGACTAATCCTGTTCGTCGGCGCCAGATGGAAACGACTGAGCAGAACCCACTACTCCTGACTCAACCATTCGTCGAAATGGGGTGAAACCCGATCAGTGCCCTGCGGGGTCGGGCGACAGATCGCCGATCCGGCGTTTCAGCTCGCCCAGCCGCCCGGCGTCCCAGCCCGGCGGCTTGAGCAGTGCGTGCCATGCCTCGATGTAGTGCTCGGCCGCATAATTGTGGCCGTGGCCGATCGGCGCGGTCTCGGCCGCAGCAATATCCACCGCTAGCTGCAGGGAAGTCACGATCGGGTACCAACGCAACTTCGGCGAGACGTCATGCGCTCGCTCCCCCTGCATCCAGGCCGGTTCGCGATACAAGGCATTCGGCCGGAAAAAGCTGATCGGGTCGCTGGCATATTGCAGGTAGGCGATGCGGAAGGGACCCCACGGCGCGTCGAAGTCTTCCAGCCCGCCATGCTGGTTGGCGAACCGGACCACCGAGCCGTCGCGGAAGCGGGGCAGCCAGGCCGGTGTGCCGGGGTTACGCCGGGCGGTCAGCCACTGCCAGGTCTCGCTACGAAAGGGTGGTCCGCTCCACAAGGCGCCAGCGATGGGGTCGCCGACGAGGTCCCAGGTGTCAGTCGAGCGCGCCGAGTTCAGCGCGCCCAGGCTCAAGCCGTGCAAGTACAGGCGCGGGCGGCGCTCGGCAGGGAGGTTGCGCCAGTGCCGGTAGACTTCGGCAAACAATGCGCGCGCTGTTTCCTGGCCGTACTCGGCCTGGGCCAGCAACGACAGCCAGCTCGGCAGGTAAGAATACTGCACGGCGACGCTGGCCACGTTGCCGCCGACCAGGTGCTCGAGACTGCGGATGGCACCGGGGTCGACCCAGCCCGTGCCGGTGGGCGTCACGATGACCAGGTAGTCGCGCTGGAAGGCGCCCACGCGCTGCATTTCGCCCAGCGCCAGCCGGACTCGCTCCTCGATGGTTTCGGCCGAATTCAGCCCAACGTAGATTCGCAGGGGCCTGCGGATTTCTGCCGGACCGATCTGCTCCAGCTCCTCGAGGGTCGATGCACGGGCGATGAAGCGCCGTCCCTGCCTGCCGAGGCCGTCCCAGTTGAGGAGCGAATGGCCCGACCCCGTCGCCAGCGGATGCCCGGGCGGCTCGAGTTCGTCCTCGATGAGCAGGTCCAGCTGCTGAAAAGATGCGTCGAAGCTGCTCAGCACCAGCCGTGAAAACAAACCCGTCGCCAGGCTCCAGACCAGTGTCGCCGTGACCAGGACACCGACCACCAGGGCGATCCGGCCGGGCACCCAGAGATCGGCGGTTCGGGCGACGGTGCGCTTGATGAAGCGGAGCAGCCGCGCCAGGCCCAGCAGCAGCGCGAACACCAGGACAGCAATCAAGCCAACCGAAAAAGGTCGCGTCGTCTCGACCGGCGGTAGCCCCATGAGTTCACGGATGCTGTCCTGCCAGGCCGAAGCGCGCACCAGGAAGCCTACGGCCACGGCAGTGCAGATCGTCCAGGCGACAATCTTGCCGATCCATAGTACGCGCCCCTTGAACTCCGGCAGCTCCATGAAATGCCACAGCCAGAGCAGGAACACGCCAACCCCGTAGCCGGCGGCAAGCGCCACGCCCGCCAGGAGGGCCTGCAACATGAACGGACGCGGGACCAGGCTGGGTGATAGCGAAGCGGCGAACAGGAGGGTGCCGACCAGCAGCCCGGTGCTCGACAGCGACTGGCGGAACAGATCCAAGTGTCTGATCTTCACGCCTTAATCTTCGCACGGATGGCCCGGGGGCGTGCGCGGAACGCTGGCCGGGGTTGGCGGCACGCGGCGGCAGTGACGGCTAAGTTCGCTGCGAGCGCACGGCCAGCGTGTCCGACTTGTGCCAGTGGAACAACCGGTAGCCCTCGCCGGTGAGCAGAACCTCCAGCGCCTCGCGCCGTGCTGCCGGCAGGTGCCTTGATTCGTAGTTGATGACTGCCGGCCTAAGCCCCGGCACGTCGCAGGCGCGGAGCACCTCGTCGTCGGCGCCCTCCGCGTCCACCTGCAGCAGTTGGATCGGGGTCGGGAAGCCGGTCTCCGCCAGCAGCTGCGACAGGCGGCGGCAGGGCACGGCGAAGGCCTCCACGGCGTCCTCGGCATCGATCCCGGCGGGCAGGTACTTGCGGGCGGCGGCCAGCACGTGCGCCCGGTCGGCCGAGGTCAGGCCGCTCGGCGCGCGGTAGGCGGGCGCGCCCTTCATGTAGGAAGACCGGAACTCGCCCCACAGCGCCGGCCGGATGCGATGCAGGACGAACTCGTCCGTGGCGCCGATGGCGCCGTTGTAGATCGCGACTCGCGGATGTTCGGCGTACGCCGCCTCGAGATGCGGGATGAGCTCCGGCTGCGGCTCGATGAGCAGCGCATTGGTATGCTGTCGGTGTGCCATCAGGAAAGCGTGGATGGGGTCGTTGTGCGCGCCGTCGTTGGCGCCGACCTGCACCACGTTGAGCATGTCCCGGCCGGCAATGAGTCCCTCCAGAATGGTTTCGAA
>DAOMOU010000230.1:0-2743 GCA_035444525.1 Gammaproteobacteria bacterium
GATCTGATCGTTGTTGGTTTCAAAGATGAAAACACCGCCGACAAGGCGCTGAACATGCTGTCGGGCGCGCAGAAGGCGTACCTGATCGACGTCGCCGATTCGTGCGTGGTGGTGCGCGACGACAAGGGCGAGTTGCGCCTGAAGCAGGCGGTGAACCTGGTCAAGACCGGTGCGGCCAGTGGCGGCGCCTGGGGTGCGCTGTGGGGCACGCTGGTCGGCGTGCTGTTCCTCAACCCGCTGGCCGGCCTGCTCACCGGCTCGGTGTTTGGCGCCGGCATGGGCGCGATCTCGGGCAAGCTGTCGGACTACGGTATCGATGACGAGTTCATCCGCTCGGTCGGCGAGGTGGTCCAGCCGGGCACCTCGGCACTGTTCGTGCTGGTGAACAAGGCCAACCCGGACAAGCTGTATCCGGAGCTGGCCCAGCTCGATGGCACCGTGATCAAGACCTCGCTGAGCAACGAGCAGGAACAGCGCCTGCGCGAGGCGCTGCAGGGCGTGCAGGCCCAAGCCGCAGCCTGATCCGGAGCACCTGCCCGCCGCTCCCTGGCAGGGGCGGCGGCCTTCGGCGGGGCCGGATGGGCCCGGGGTTACAATCGGCCAGATTCCGTTTTCACCCTGGAACTGCCCGATGAGCGTCCCTGCCAGCCATCCGATCGACAGCGCACGCGCCGACGCCACCCCCCTGCGCTTCGTCACCGCCGCCAGCCTGTTCGACGGCCACGACGCGGCGATCAACATCATGCGCCGGCTGATCCAGGCGCAGGGTGCGGAAGTCATCCACCTCGGCCACAACCGCTCGGTCGAGGACGTGGTGCGCGCCGCGCTGCAGGAAGACGCCGACGGCATCGCCCTGTCCAGCTACCAGGGCGGCCACGTCGAGTACATGAAGTACATGGTCGACATGCTGCGCGAGCGCGGCGCCGGCCACATCCGCGTGGTCGGCGGTGGCGGCGGCACGATCACGCCCGAAGAGATCCGCGAGCTCGAGGCCTACGGCGTCGAGCGCATCTACCACCCCAACGACGGCATGAAGCTGGGGCTGGTGGAGATGATCGAGGACGTGGTGGCGCGGGTCGAGAAAGCGCGCGTAGGGCGGGTCTCGACCCGCCAGCCGGACGAACCGGACAACGTCGACGGCGGGTCGAGACCTGCCCTGCGGGACGAGATCGGCATCGGCCGCATCATGTCTGCCATCGAGGATGGCGACTACCCGGACTCCGAAATCGCCAACCTGCGCAAGCAATGGCAGCTTGCTGGCGGCAAGACCCCCGTCATCGGAATCACCGGCACCGGCGGCGCCGGCAAGTCCAGCGTCACCGACGAACTGCTCAACCGCTTCCTCGCGCACTTCCCGAAGATGCGCATCGCCGTGATCTCGGTCGACCCAACCCGCCGCCGCACCGGCGGCGCGCTGCTGGGCGACCGCATCCGCATGAACTCGCTGCGCTCGCATCGCGTCTACATGCGCTCGATGGCCACCCGCCGCCAGAACGTGGCGACCAACGCCGTGCTCAAGGACTGCATCGGCTTCCTCAAGGGCCTGGGCTTTGATCTGGTGATCGTGGAGACCGCCGGCATCGGCCAGTCGGACTCGGAGATCGTCGACCTGGTCGATTTCCCGATGTACGTCATGACGTCCGACTACGGCGCCGCCAGCCAGCTCGAGAAGATCGACATGATCGACTACGCCGAGCTGATCGTGCTCAACAAGTACGACAAGCGCGGCGCCGAGGACGCCCTGCGCGACATCCGCAAGCAGTGGAAGCGCAACCGCGTCGCCTTCCAGATGAAGGACGAGGACGTCCCCGTCTATCCCACCATCGCCAGCCAGTTCAACGACCCCGGCATCAGCTGGATGTTCGCCAACCTCTGCCGCCTGCTGCGCGAGAAAAACAGGAAAAACTGGGGTCAGAGTACAGTTTCCGGTGGAGAGTTATCTGAGGCTGGAGGCGTCGGAGGGAAACTGTACTCTGACCCCTGTTTTTCTTCCCCCCATTGCGACTTCAACCCGCAGATCGACACCACCCTCAAGGAGCCCCGCGCCACCGTCCTGATCCCAGGCAGCCGCGTGCGCTACCTTGCCGAAATCGCCGAGCAGGGCAGGGCGATCAACGCCGGCATCGGGAAGCAGGCCGAAGCTGCAGACCGCGCCCAGTCCTTCTGGCAGTCGCTGCAGGAGCTGGAAGATCCCAGACTCCCCAACCCCCTCGACCTCTACGACGGCGATGACCTCGTAGGGCGGGTCTCGACCCGCCATCCAGGCGAAGCCGCCGAGTCCGACGATGGCGATGGCGGGTCGAGACCCGCCCTACGGATCGATCGCTCTTTGCTGGTCCTGCGCCAACGCTACAACGACGCCGTCCAGTCCCTCACCAGCGAGAACCTCCGCAACCTCCGCGACTGGCCGCAGCGCCTCAAGTCGATCACCGACGAAGTCACCGAGTACCAGGTCCGCAACAAGACCATCCGCGTCGAGAACTACCGCGAATCCCTCAGCCACCAGCCGATCCCCAAGATCGCCGCGCCCACCTACAAGTCCTGGGGCGAACTGCTGACCTTCCTCGGCAAGGAGAACCTGCCCGGCAGCTACCCCTACACCGGCGGCGTCTACCCCTACCGCCGCACCGGCGAAGACCCGATCCGCATGTTCGCCGGCGAAGGCACGCCCGAGCGCACCAACCGCCGCTTCCACTACCTCAGCGTCGGCCAGCCCGCCGCGCGCCTGTCCACCGCCTTCGAC
>DAOMOU010000231.1:0-2674 GCA_035444525.1 Gammaproteobacteria bacterium
AACTGACTGCGCGTCTCGCCGCCATGGGGCTGACCGCCGGCACCGAAATCGTCGTACTTCAGAACCGCGGGTTCGGACCGATGCTGGCCCGCGTCCGCGACACACGAATCGCCCTCGGCCGAATCCAGGCCGGCCTGGTAACCGTCTATGAATGCCAATCTGCAGCCTCTCGTCCCGCCGTCGAGCGGGGCGCGCCCGGCTGAGTCGCGTCGGCTGGTCATCGGGCTGGCGGGGCAGCCCAACGTCGGCAAGTCCACGGTTTTCAGCATCCTCACCGGCCTCACCGCCGAAGTCGGCAATTGGCCGGGCCGCACCGTGGAACGCCGCGAAGGATCCGCGCGCATCGCCGGGCGGGACTTCCGCGTGGTGGACCTGCCGGGCACCTACAGCCTGACCTCCAACTCGGAGGAGGAGCGCATCGCCCGCGAGTTCATCCTGCGGGAACGGCCGGACGTGATCGTCATGCTCGCAGACGCTGCTGCGCTGGAGCGCAACCTCTATCTGCTGGCGGAATTGCTGCTGCTGCCCATCCCGGTGGTGCTCGGCGTCAACATGGTCGACGTCGCGCGGCGCGAGGGCATCGAGTTCGACGCGCACGTGCTCGAGGCGGCGCTCGGCCTGCCGGTGGTGCCGATGGTGGCCAGCCGCAACGAGGGCGTGGCCGAGGTGCTCGCGGCGGCGGCGGCCGTGGCAGACGGCAAGCAGGCTTTCGCTCCGGATCGCCCCGAGATCGCGGCGGCCCACCGCGAAGTATTCCAGAAGGTCCTTGCACTCCTGGCTCCCTCGGCACCCGCAGGCATGCCGCCGGACTGGGCGGCCCTCAAGCTGCTCGAGGGTGATCGCGAGATCACCGTGACGGCGCAGCAGTGGCTGCCGGCGGAGACCTGGCACGAGGTGCACGAGTTGCTGCGTGAGCACGAAGACGCGGTGCTCGATGTGGCCGGGGCTCGCTACGAGTGGATCGGTCGCATGGTGCGCGCCGCGGTGCGCCGGCCGCGACTCGGCCAGGTAAGCTTCACCGATCGATTCGACCGTATTGCGACGCATCCCGGCTGGGGTCTTGCGCTGCTGCTGTCGGTCTTCGGCCTGGTGTTCTGGCTGACCTTCTCGGTCGCCGGCCCGGTGCAGGAGTGGCTCGAGGAAGCGGTCGTCGCCAGGATCTCGACTGCGCTCGCCGGCGTACTCGCCGGGGCGCCGGCCTGGCTGTCCGGAATCCTCTTGGACGGCATGCTCGCCGGCGCCGGCGTGGTGTTGACCTTCGTGCCGGTGCTGTTCGTGTTCTTCATCGCGCTCGGCTTTCTCGAGGACACCGGCTACCAGAGCCGGATGGCGTACGTCATGGACCGCTTCATGCACCGCATCGGCCTGCATGGCAAGAGCTTCCTGCCGCTGTTCCTGGGCTTCGGCTGCAACGTGCCGGCGGTGATGGGCAGCCGGGTGATTGAGTCACGGTCCGCACGACTGCTCACCATCATGCTCACGCCCTTCGTTCCCTGCAGCGCGCGCCTGCTGGTGCTGGCCTTCCTGGTACCGCTGTTTTTCCCGGTGTATCCGGCCCTGGTAGCGTGGGGCCTGGTGGTAGGCAACCTTGCGGTGCTGGTGTTGATCGGCCTGCTGCTGGACCGCTTCGCATTCCGGCGCGAGCGGCTGGCCTTCGTCATGGAGATGCCGCTCTACCACGTGCCGAATCCGCGCACCATCCTGGTATTTGCCGCCACCAACGTGTGGACCTTTGTGAAGCGGGCGGCCACCATCATCGTGCTGGCCTCGATGATCATCTGGCTGCTGGTGAGCTATCCGGGCGCACACGTCAACGACAGTTACCTGGCGGCGTTTGGTCGGGCGCTGGAACCGGTCGGTGCGCTGATGGGCCTCGACTGGCGCCTGATCGTGGCGACACTGTCCGCCTTCGTCGCCAAGGAGAACTCGATCGCCGCGCTGGGCATCATCTTCGGCACCGAGGGCCAGGCTCTCGGCACCACGCTGGCCGCCCTCGTGACCCCCGCCTCGGCGCTCGCTTTCCTGGTGGTCAACATGCTGTTCATCCCCTGCGTCGCCACCGTCGCCGCGGTACGCCAGGAAACGCGCAGCTGGGGCTGGACCGCGGCCAGCACGGGCCTGATGCTTGCCAGCGCGCTGCTGTTCGGTACGCTGGTGTACCAGGCCGCAGTCATGGCGGGCCTTGGAGGAACGGTTGTTTAAACGCCTGTTGAGCGCCGTGGCATCCGGGCAGGTCGGCAACACCGCCGAGCTGGCGGCAGCGATCGACGTTTCTCCCGCGATGGTGGAGGCGATGGTGGCCGAACTGGAGCGGCGCGGACTGCTGCAACGCGCGGGCGAGTGCGGCACGGCCTGCGCCGGTTGCCCGTCGGAGAGTGCCTGCGATCCGGCGTTGCAGGGCACGGCGTGGATGCTCACCGCGGCGGGCCGGCGCTACGCGGAGCACTGATGCGGGCCGCGCCGATTGCGTTGGGCTGCTGGCTGCTGCCGACCGCGGCGGTGCTGATCACGTACACGGTGTCCGCCTCGCAGGGCCAGGTGCCGACCTGCTTCCCGTTCCTCGAGGGCTGCACCTCCATCAGCGGTGCTGCCCGCCGGGACCCCTCGATACACATTTTTCGCGCCATGATGCTGCCGACCGCGACGTTGATCGGCGGCTACTGGCTGCTGGTGC
>DAOMOU010000232.1:0-2609 GCA_035444525.1 Gammaproteobacteria bacterium
AGAGATGCTCATCGTCGAGCACGGCACGCTGCGGAGGCAGCGCTACTGGGAATGGACCTTCCCGGAGGACGGCGAATACCTGCCGGGCAGCGTCGCCGAGCTCACCGAGGAGTTGCACGATCTGCTGCTCGACGCCACCCGGCTGCGGCTGCGCGCCGACGTGCCGGTCGGCGCCTACCTGTCGGGCGGCCTGGATTCCTCCGGCATCGCCGGGCTGGTCAAGCACTCGGGCCACCCGCAGCTGCGCACCTTCTCGATCCGCTTCGAGGACCCGGGCGTGGACGAGAGCGAGCACCAGGAGCGCATGAGCCGCCACCTCGGCACCGACCACACCTCCATCCTGTGCCGCAACGCCGACATCGCCGCGATCTTCCCGCGCATCATCGCCCGCACCGAGGCGCCGGTGCTGCGCACCGCGCCCGCGCCGATGGCCATCCTCTCCGGCCTGGTGCGCCAGCAGGACTACAAGGTGGTGCTGACCGGCGAGGGCGCCGACGAGGTGCTCGGCGGCTACGACCTCTTCAAGGAGACCAAGATCCGCCTGTTCTGGGCCCGCCAGCCGGACTCGAAGTGGCGCCCCGCCCTGCTCAAGCGGCTGTATCCCTATCTCGATCTCAACCAGCGCACCGGCGCGGCGTACCTCAGGAGCTTCTTCGGCCAGGGGCTGGAGAACCCGGACGCCATGGGCTTCTCGCACCTGCCGCGCTGGACCACCACCGGCAAGACCCGCGATTTCTACAGCCCGGCGTTCCGCGCCGCCATCACGGACGACCCGGAGGCCACGCTGGCCGCGCGGCTGCCGGCCGGCTTCCCCGCCTGGCATCCCTTCAACCGCGCCCAGTTCCTCGAGGCCAGGACGCTGATGGCCGGGTACCTGCTCAACAGCCAGGGCGACCGCATGCTGATGGCCAACTCCGTGGAGGGCCGCTTCCCCTTCCTCGACCACCGCGTCATCGAGTTCGCCAACCGCCTGCACCCGACCATGAAGATGCGGGGGCTGAACGAGAAGTACCTGCTCAAGAAGGCGCTCGCGCGCCACCTGCCGAAAGAGACGGTGGCGCGCTTCAAGCAGCCCTATCGGGCGCCCGACATCGCCGCCTTCTTCGGCCCGGACGGCCCGCCGGAGTACGTGCGCGACTGCCTCAGCCCCGCTTCGCTGGCGGATACAGGCTATTTCGACGCGCAGCGGGTGCAGCACCTGCTGAAGAAGATCGAGCATGGCCGTGTGATCGGTTTCAAAGACAACATGGCCTTTCTTGCCGTACTCTCCACGCAGCTTTGGCACCGGAACTTCGTCGAGGGACGGGATTTGCCCGTGCCCGAGGCCGTCGCCGGCGCCCGTTGACCACCCGATCCGCCAGGAACCGTATTCATGTCGACAGAAGAAAAACTCAGGAAGTACATCCTCGAGACCTACCTGTTCACCACGGACGACAGCGCCCTGGCGAACGATGACTCGTTCCTGGACAAGGGCATCATCGATTCCACCGGCATCCTCGAGCTGGTCATGTACCTCGAAGAGGAGTTCGGCCTGGCCGTCGCCGACGAGGAGCTGCTGCCGGACAACCTCGACTCCATCAACAACCTGGTGAAGTTCGTCGAGCGCAAGCAGGCCGCCGCGTAAGGCCCCGTCCCATGACGCCCTTTGCGCCTCGCTACCGCGACCTGCTGCACGACGGCCTCGCCCGTGCCGCCGCCCGGCGTCCCGACAAGATCGCCCTGCACGTCGGCAACGAGTCCATGAGCTACGGCGAGCTGGACGCGCAGTCCGACCGGCTCGCCGCCGCCCTGCAGGCCCGCGGCCTGGTGCGCGGCGACCGCGTGGCGATCTTCATGGACAACACCCTGCCCTGCGCGGTCGCCATCTTCGGCGTGCTCAAGGCCGGCGGCGTGTTCCTGGTGATCAATCCCCAGACCAAGCACGACAAGCTGTGCTTCATCGCCAACGACTGCGCCGTCCGCCACCTGGTCACCGACATCCACCTGGCGAACGTGGCCGGCGCGGTGGTGGGCGCGGTGCCGAGCCTGACGCATATTCTCGTTTCCGGCCGCGGCGACAGCCTCGACGCCTTGTCCGGGCCCGGGGTGACGACCGAGTGGCTCGACGACGTGCTGGCCGCGCCGACGCCGGCGATGCGCTCCCCGGGCACCATCCCGACCGACCTCGCCTCGCTGATCTACACCTCCGGCAGCACCGGCAACCCGAAAGGCGTCATGCAGACCCACCAGTCCATGGCCTTCGCGGTGGGCAGCCTGGTCGAGTACCAGCGCGTCGATGAAGACGACGTGCTGATCAACATGCTGCCGATGGCCTTCGACTACGGCCTGTACCAGCTGTTGATGTCGGTCGCGACCGGCGCCACCCTCGTGCTGGAGCGCTCCTTCACCTACCCGGCCGAGGTGTTCGCGCGCATGGTCCAGCACGGCGTGACGCACTTCCCCGGCGTGCCGACCATCTACACCATGATGATCGCCGCGCACCGGCGCAAGCCGCTCGAGTTCCCCGGCGTGCGGCGCGTCACCAACACCGCCGCGGCGCTGCACCCGACGCTGTTCCCGACGCTCCGGGAGATCTTTCCCAACGCGCTGATCTTCGCCATGTACGGCCT
>DAOMOU010000233.1:0-2604 GCA_035444525.1 Gammaproteobacteria bacterium
TCCACGTTGCCGACGTCGCGCCAGTAGAGCTGCACCTTGGTCGCGGCGTCCTGGAACACGTAGGCATGCACATGATCGCCGGCCTCGATGCAGCCCGGCACGATATTCCGGCCGAAGTCGTGCGCCGAACCGGCATCCATCGCGTCGGCACGGAGGATGCGCTCCAGGTACTCGAAGCTGAACACGTAAATGCCCATTGACGCGAGCGCGATGCCTTCGCGCCCGGGGATCGGTTCGGGATGCAGCGGCTTCTCGACGAAACGCGTGATGCGGTTGGTCGCGTCGATGGTGACGATGCCGAACTCCTGGGCACGCGAGACCGGTACTTCGACCGTGCCCACCGTGATGTCCGCCCCGCTTTCGGCGTGCTGCGCGAGCATCAGGCCGTAGTCCATCTTGTAAATGTGGTCGCCGGCCAGGATCAGCACATACTCGGGCTCGCGGCGAGACAGGTAGTCCAGGTTCTGGAACACGGCGTCGGCGGTGCCCTTGTACCAGGACGAATCGATCTGCTGCTGGGCCGGCAGGATCTCGACGAACTCGCCGAACTCGCCGCGGAAGTAACCCCACGCCCGCTGCAGGTGGACGATCAGGTCGTGCGCCTTGTACTGGGTCAGCACCGCGATGCGGCGAATTCCGGAGTTCACGCAGTTGGACAAGGGGAAATCGATGATCCGGTACTTGCCGCCGAACGGCGTGGCCGGCTTGGCGCGCGACAGCGTCAGCGCCTTCAGGCGCGACCCGCGGCCGCCGGCGAGAATCAGCGCGACGGTGTCGCGGGTCAGGCTGCTGACGTAGCGGCCGGGCTTACCGGTCTTCATGACACGCCCCTGTGCTGTTGGCCCCTCAGCATACCTTAACAGGCGCCCGCCGCCCCGCCATGCGGAGGCGCCGCAGTGCGGCGCCCGGCTGTGCTAAATTGCCGCGAATTTCGCCATCCCGGTCGACATGCCCCCCAAGCTCAAGGTCTTGTTCGTGGTCGCCGAGACCTGGCCGCTGGTCAAGACCGGCGGACTCGCAGACGTCGTGCCGGCGCTGGCGCGCGCGCTGATTGCGCAAGGCCACGATGCGCGGCTGCTGATGCCGGGCTACCAGGCGGTCGAGGAGCGATTCGCAGGCAAGGCGGCAGGACGCTTCTTCGACGCCCTGCCCGGACTCAGCCGCGTCCGGCTGATCCGCGGCGAACTGCCCGACTACGGCATTCCGATGTGGCTGCTGCACTGTCCCGCGCTGTACGACCGACCCGGCGGGCCCTACGCGGACGAGCGCGGCGACGACTGGCCCGACAACAGCCTGCGCTTCGGCATGCTCGGCAAGGTGGCGACGCTGTTTGCTTCGGGCCAGGGGCTCGACGGCTGGAAGGCCGATGTCCTGCACGGCCACGACTGGCATGCCGGCCTGGCTTCCGCCTACGCTGCCTGGGACCGTCGGGTGACGGCCGGAACCGTGTTCACCATCCATAACCTCGCCTACCAGGGCAACTTCGACCCCGCCGTCGGCCGTGCACTGGGCGTCCAGCCACGCGCGCTGCAGATGGACGGGCTGGAGTTCTACGGCCACCTGAGCTTCATGAAGGCCGGCCTGTGGTACTCGGACCGTCTCACCACCGTGAGCCCCACCTATGCGCGCCAGGTGCAGACGGAAGAGTACGGCTGCGGCATGGACGGCGTGTTACGGAAACGGCAGGCCGCGCTGACCGGCATCCTCAACGGCGTCGACGAGCAGGTCTGGAGCCCGGCTACCGACCCGCTGCTGCCGGCCCGATACTCGGCCGCGCAGCTCGCGGAGGGCAAAGCGCGTTGCAAGCTCGAGTTGCAGGACCGCTTCGGCCTGCCGCGCGGCCCTGACATACCGATCATCGGCACGGTCGGCCGCATGACCTCGCAAAAGGGCTGGGACCTGCTGGAGAGCGCAGCGCCGGCGCTGCTCGCCGACAAGATCCAGCTGGTGATGGTCGGCAGCGGCGATCATGCGCTCGAGGAGCGGCTCCGTGCGCTGGCGGCCCGCCACCCCGGCTGGCTCGGGGTGCACATCGGCTACGACGAGGCCCTGTCGCACCTGGTGATCGCGGGCGCCGACGTCTTTACGGTGCCGTCGCGTTTCGAACCCTCCGGGCTGACGCAGATGTACAGCCAGCGCTACGGCACCCCGCCCGTGGTCAGGCACACCGGGGGGCTGGCCGACAGCGTCACGGCAGCGACGCCGGTCAGCATCGCGGACGGCTCGGGGACGGGATTCTTCTTCACGCGCCCCGACGCCGCGGCGCTCGAGCAGGCCTTGCGCGAGGCGGTGGCGCTGTATCGTGGGAATCCCTCTGCATGGCGCGCGCTGCAGGCCAACGGCATGGCACGCGACTTCAGTTGGGGCGCACCCGCCCGGGCCTATGCGGAAGTTTACGAGGCTGCGCTGGCCGCCGGCCGGACTCGCCGCAAGGCGGCGTCCGCGCCGACCGACTGAGCCGGTAAAGGCGGCAGATCGGCCTGGGCGTGCCGGGACACGGAGATAAGGCAACCTTGGGGCCCTGAGACCCGCGAGAACAGTTGGCGCTTATCGCCTCGAGTGCGAACCCTTGACCCGGGACGCCCGCGGCCGACCTGCCTGGAA
>DAOMOU010000234.1:0-2312 GCA_035444525.1 Gammaproteobacteria bacterium
CTCGCCGACGCCAGTCGTCGCAGCGGCGTGGCCGAAGCGGACCTGGTGATCGAGAAATCCGTGCGCGTGACCTGGAACGACGGCTCGCTCGGCTGTCCCCAGCCGGGCATGAGTTATACGCAGGCGCTGGTGTCGGGCTGGCACCTCGTCATCCGGGCGGGGGAACGGACCTTCGACTACCGGGGCGCGGACCGCGGCCGGTTCATGCTCTGTCCGCCGGGCCGCGGACAGCCCCCGCAGCTCCGGGACCTACGATGATCTCGAGGCGGTCGAGCAGGGCATCGAGCCGGTTGGTGACCTCGTTCTTGTAGTGACCGAGCCGCTTCGGGTCGGGACGGCGCGACAGGGCGCTGGTGAAGTGCCGCTCGCCGTCCTGCAGGATGGCTTCGTTGATGACCACGCCGTGCCGCCTGAGAATCGGGGCGAGGCGGCGGCGGCGCTGCCACAGGTCGCGCCGGGTGGTGCGATAGGCGTGCTGGCAGACCATCTCGCGGTTGGCGTAGCTGAACACGTTGGTGAAGAACATTTTCGAGTCGCCGGTGTCCGGCTCGAACAGCACCACGTCGCGATCCACGTAACTGGTCTCGTACTTGGCCATGCCGACCTTCATGCGCGAGTGGATCAGCGAACGGAAGGTCTGCGACAGCACGACCGGGAGGCCACCTTCCACGAGTGAATCGTGCCGCTTGTCGTTGCCGGGCGGCGCCGCGCTCGCATCGTAGGGCACGATCGGGTTGACGCAGAACAGCAGGTCCACGCCCTCGTCGAGCGCCGAGGACGCATGCAGGGTACGCTTCAGTCCGCCGTCCACGAAGTAGCGGTCGCCGATCTTCACCGGCGGGTACAGTCCCGGCAGCGCCGTGCTCGCCTGCACCGCCTTGGAAATGGGCACCTCGTCATGACCCGCCGAGCCGAACCGCACCGCCTCGCCGGTGTCCAGGTCGACGCCCACGATGAGCAGCTTGTGCGGCAGCCGGCGGAAATCGTTGGTCATGCCGCGATTGCTGAACAGGTCCGCAAGGAAGCGCTCGATGGGCTGGTTGTCGAACACCGACGTGGGGATTGCCTTGGCCAGGCCGCTGAAGGACTCCAGCACGCCCTGCTTCAGGGGATTGCGCAGGAACTCCCAGACACCTTCGGCGAGCAGCCGCGGCAACATGGCGGTGCGCCGCAGGTACTCTATGAAGTGGGGCTGCAGGAACAGGGCCGGGTCGAAGCGCTGCGGCCGGCCGCGGCGACTCACCAGCAGGCGGCCCATCTCCTCCACCGAAATTCCGTTGGCCAGCGTCGAGGCGACGAAGGAGCCGGCCGACACGCCGACGTAGACGTCGACGTCGGCGAAGTCCAGGCCGTCGATGGCCTCGTTCAAGGCGAGCAATGCGCCGATTTCGTAGATCCCGCCCAGCGGTCCGCCGCCGGCCAGCGCCAGGCCTATCTTCGGCCCGCCGGACTTCTCAGCAAGATGCGTCTGCTGGGTCTGCAGCATCGACTCAGCTGCCGGACTTCCCGCGCGCGGCCGGGCGCGCCTTGCCGGTGCCGCGGGTCGCCGACTTGCGGCGGGCGGCCGGTTTACGACGGGCGGCGCGCGCCGTGCCCGCCGGCCTTGCAGTCTCCGCGGCACGGCGCTCCAGCGCCACCACGGCCTTCTGCAGCGCCTCGACGCGGGCGTTCAGCTCGTGGACATCGCGCGCGGTGGGAATCTGCAGCGAATTCAGGGTGCGCGCCACGCGGTGGACAAATGCGCTCTCCAGGCGGTCCCAGGCTTCGCCCGCCGAGCTGCGCACCTCGAAGACGCGGCTCTTCGCACCGCGATCGATGCGTCCGCCGAAGCTGAGCAGGCTGCCGACGAGGCGACCGCCCTCGGTGCCTGCGAATGAGTAGGCCCCGCGGCCCACGCTCCAGGCCTGGCTGGCCGAGTCCCTGACCAGGCGGGTCAGCGGATTGTCGATCAGCGGCGTCGTGCCGTTGTGCTTTGCCATGTCCGTGCCTCAAACAGCTGTTTGATCGGCTGAGCATACCACCGCGCAGGCGCCGGTCACAGTCATCTTTGGACCGATTCCATACGCAGTTAACACAAGCAAAATCATTGGCCTGGCACTACAATGCCGGCCCATGGGCAGCGGAGAAAGCAGGGATGTCGGCGCGCGCAGGCTGGCCGAGCAGCTGGAACGCAGCCGGCTGGCGCGGCTTCGCCAGTACGACGGGGAAAGCCTAAGGCCGGAGTGCCGGCTGCTCGCCGCCTGGCAGGCCGCGCGCCTGCGCCACACCTACCGCGACCTGCTGGAGATGTCGCGCTACCGCAAGGCGGTGGA
>DAOMOU010000235.1:0-2211 GCA_035444525.1 Gammaproteobacteria bacterium
CGCGATTCCGAGGATCCGGGTCCAGTGCATGGCGGCTTCTCCTTGTGGCAGTCGGGATTCAGCCTAGCAGCAACGCCGCTCAGCCGCCCGGTTCTTCCGGCAGCGGGATGAACTCGTCGTCGCCCGGCACTGCAGCAAAGCGGCCCTCGCGCCAGTCCGCCTTGGCCTGCTCGATGCGCTCCTTGCGCGAGGACACGAAGTTCCACCAGATGAAGCGCGGGCCGTCCATCGGCTCGCCGCCGAGCAGCAGCAGGCGCGCAGCCTCCAGCGCCTTCACGCCGAGCGATTCACCCGGCTGCAGCACCAGCAGCCGGCCCGGCTCGTGCCGCCGCCCCGCGATCTCCACCGCGCCCTCGACAAGGTAGAGCGCCCGTTCCTCGTGCGTCGGCTCGACCGGCAGCACGGCGCCGGCGGCCAGCGCCGCATCCACGTACAGCGTTTCGCTGAATGTCGGCACCGGCGAGCGGCCGCCGAAGGCCTCGCCCGCGATCACGCGCAGCCGCAGGCCGGTGTCCTCGACCAGCGGCAGGTCGGCCGCCGCATGGTGCGAGAAGTCCGGCGCGGTCTCCTCGTGCTGCACGGGCAGTGCGATCCACGCCTGGATGCCGAACAGCTCAGGCCCCGTCGGACGCAGTTCCGGCGGCGTGCGCTCGGAGTGCACGATGCCGCGCCCGGCGGTCATCCAGTTCACCGCGCCCGGGCAGATCGGCTGCACCGTGCCGAGGCTGTCGCGATGCAGGATCTCGCCGCGGAACAGGTAGGTGAGGGTGGCGAGGCCGATGTGCGGATGCGGCCGCACGTCGAGACCACTGCCGGGGCGCAGCATGCTCGGTCCCATCTGGTCCCAGAACACGAAGGGCCCGACCATGCGGCGGCGCCCCGAGGGCAGCGCGCGCCGCACCTCGAAGCCGCCGAGGTCGCGGCTGCGCGGCACGATCTCGATCTCGACCGGGTCGGCCGGCGAGGGCGCCGGGGCCGTTGCGGCTTGCGGACAGGCGTGCCAGCTCATGCGTGTCTCCTTGGCGAAGGATAGTGAAACCGCGCTTGCGTGCGGTTCGCCCGGAGTCTAGCAGCGGCTGCCATCTGGCGTTGGGGGCTCGTCTCGCGGGCCTGTCTGCATACCATGGCGTACACATAGTTCGACAGTCTTGCAAAACACCTCAAGGGGGGGGCATATTTGGGCGAATGTACCCATATATCGCGCTCACATCGAGGTAGCCATGTCCATCCCGTACCGTACAGCCGAAGCATCGATGTCGCTTTGCCGCCGACTGACGCCGATGCTCGCCATGGCGTCTTGCCTATGTGCCCTGCTCGCTTTCGAGCCGTCGATGGCCGAGCAGGCCGCGCAGCTCGAAAGGATGACCGTTACCGGCAACCGGGCGCAGGCATTGGCGCAGGCCCAGTTCGCAAAAATGCGCGACGAGCAAATGCAGGATGCGCTCAGCGGGTCGGGCGGTGGCGGGGGCTCGGGCGGGCAGGCGCCTGCGCCTCCGGCGAACAATGATCGCGCCGTGGACGAGCGGGACTGCGAGGAAACCGACAACCCGGTGGTCTTGTCCTCCGGTAACAAGGTACTGGACGAGCACGACTTCGCGACGGCAGTCGGAGATTTCGTGGTCGGGCGGACGTATTCCAGGAACGGCGACTTCTTCAGCGGTTTCGGACCGAACTGGAGCTGGTCGCTTGGCTATCAGTTGAAGTTCCAGACCAACCCGGCGTGGACGCCGGTGTGCCAGCCCGGCACGTATGAGCCCGGGGTACCGTGCCCGCTGGTGCCCGGCAAGTTTCTCAAGGTCACGGCGGTGCGACCGGACGGGCATCGCTACGACTACACCTGGAATGCCGCGGCCCAGCGCTACGAGGATTCACGGCCGGTCTCGACCAGCTGGATCGTTGAGGAGTTGTGGAGCGGCGCCTCGCCGCTGAGCGCACTCACGCTGTGGCGCGAGGACGGCGGGCGGGAGCGCTACAAGGAGAACGGCCAGGTGCTGCAGGTCCGCGATCACCGGGAAGTGGGCTACACCTTCAACTACATCAACCTCGGCAACACCCTGAACACCATCACCCACACCTCCGGCCGGAGCATCACGCTGGCCTGGAGCGGCGGGCGGATCAGCTCGATCACGGCGCCCAACGGCAAGGTCTGGAGCTACGGCTACAACAACGGTCGGCTGGTCAGTGTGACCGCGCCGGACGGGCTCGGGGTAA
>DAOMOU010000236.1:0-2165 GCA_035444525.1 Gammaproteobacteria bacterium
CGCGTTTGAAATCGAGCGGGTTGGGACCGTCCTCGGCGCGCCAGGCGCGGTTGTCGGCCTCGTGCCCGCGGCGCTGTGCGACCAGCGCCATGGCCTGCCAGCCGTCGGCGCGGCCGCCGGCCCAGCTCGCCGACAGCAGCCGACTGGTGTCGACGCTGTCAAAGCCCAGGCGCGCACCAAAATGCCGGTCGCCGTCGGAACGCATCAGCAGCGCATCCGGATCGAGCGTGCGAAAGGCCACCACGCCGGCCAGCGCGTCGCTGCCGTAGAGCGTGGACGCCGGGCCGCGCTGCACCTCCACCCGCTCCACCGCCTCCAGGTCGACGAGGTCGCGGCCGGCCGAGGCGAACTGCCCGATGCTGTAATCGTCGGCCAACGGGATGCCATCAACCACGATCCTGACTCGATTTCCGTCCAATCCACGAATCGAGAAGCCGCGGGTGCCGAACCGGTCGCCATCGGACACCACCTCCACCCCGGGCACATAGCGCACCAGGCTTTCCGGGTCACGCACCAGGTGCCGGTCCAGGTCCTCGCGCTCGACCGTGGCCACGCTCGACACCACCTGGCTGATCGGCTCGGCCACGCGGCTGGAGACCACGACCACGGTGTCGAGGGTCGTGGTCGCGGCGTCGCCCGGCTGCGGGTCGGCGCCGGCACCCAGGGCGAGCAGCAGCGGCAGGGGCAACAGCAGGGTCTCGGTTACGGCCACGCAGGGCTCCGGAAGCGGGGTCGCAAGGATCGCCATTGTCGATGAAACGACGCTTGATCCAGATCAATGTTCCTGAACCGGCCGGGGCGAACACTGGGCGTCGACACGATTCCGACATAATTTCCAGCCCTGCCATCAGGAGCAAATCGATGAAGCGCACGACCCTTGCCCTCGCCGTCGCCGTACCCTTGCTGCTGACCGGTGGCGCCTACCGCGCGCTGGCGCAGGGCGCTCCCGCCGATGCCGCCAGCGACGGCCAGAAGGCCTACCTCGACAACTGCGCCGCCTGCCACCAGCCCGACGGCAAGGGCCTGGCCGGCGCGTTCCCGCCGCTGGCCGGCTCCGACTGGCTGCAGGGCAAGACTCCGGCCGAAGTCGCCAGCACCGTGCTCACCGGGCTTGAAGGCGAGATCGTGGTCAACGGCGTCACCTACGACAGCCTGATGCCGGCGCAGAGCCACATCAGCGACGCCGACATCGCCGCGATCACCACCTACGTGCTGAACTCCTGGGGCAATCCGGGCGGCAGCGTCAGCGTGGCCGAAGTCACCGCGCAGCGCACCGCGCTCGCGGTCTCGACCGACCCGGCCCAGGGCCAGGTCCACCCCGGCACCAGCCAGGCCCAGGCCGCCTACGAAGGCGCGCCTTCGACCATCACCGGCGCCGAGGTCGCGCAGATCCGCACGCCCGGCGCGCCGGACATGAGCGAAGCCGAGTTCGCCCAGGCCAGCGAGATCTTCTTCCAGCGCTGCGCCGGCTGCCACGGCGTGCTGCGCAAGGGCGCCACCGGCAAGCCGCTCACGCCCGACCTGACCCAGCCGCGCGGCACCGAGTACCTCAAGGCGCTGATCAACTACGGCTCGCCCGGCGGCATGCCCAACTTCGGCACCGGCGGCGAGCTGACCGCGGCCCAGGTCGACCTGATGGCGCGCTTCCTCCAGCACACCCCGCCGAGCCCGCCTGAGTGGGGCCTGCCGGAGATGAAGGCCAGCTGGACGGTGTTCATCCCCGAGAACAAGCGCCCGACGCGGAAGATGAACAACTGGGACCTCGACAACATCTTCTCGGTGACGCTGCGCGACTCGGGCGAGATCGCCCTGATCGACGGCGACAGCAAGCAGATCATCACCATCCTCAAGACCGGCTACGCGGTGCACATCTCGCGCGTGTCGCATTCGGGGCGCTACGTCTACACCATCGGTCGCGACGGCAAGATCGACCTGACCGACCTGTGGATGAAGGTTCCCGATCGGGTCGCCGAGATCAAGATCGGGCTGGAGGCACGCTCGGTCGAGACCTCGAAGTTCCCGGGCTTCGAGGACAAGCTGGCGGTCGCCGGCGCCTACTGGCCGCCGCAGTACGTGATCATGGACGGGCCCACGCTGGAGCCGCTGAAGGTCGTCTCCACCCGCGGCATGACCGTCGACACGCAGGAGTACCACCCCGAGCCGCG
>DAOMOU010000237.1:0-2149 GCA_035444525.1 Gammaproteobacteria bacterium
CGCATGTTGTGGAAGCTCATGCCGCTGCCGACGACCAGCACGCCCTCGTCGCGCAGCGCGGCCAGGGCGCGACCGGCCTCAATGTGCGCGGCCGGATCCATGTCGCGGCGCAGCGAGAACTGCACCACCGGCACCTCGGCTTTCGGGAACATCAGCTTGAGCGGGATGAAGACGCCATGGTCATGGCCGCGCTGCGGATCGACGCGCGCCTGCGCTCCAGCCTCGCCCAGCAGCTGCACGATGCGATCGGCCAGGGCCGGTTCGCCGGGCGCCGGATACGTCAGCTCGTAGGTATGCGCCGGGAAGCCGCTGTAGTCGTAGATCAGCGGCGGCCGCGCGCTGCCGGTGACGCTGAAGCCCGGCTCCAGCCAGTGGCCGGAGACCAGCACGATCGCGCGCGGCGCTTCCGGCAGGGTGCCGGCGACGCCCTTGAGGAAGGCGGCCATGCGGTCCCAGGTGTCGGCGGGGTTCCAGTCCATGAAGAAGCAGGGACCGGCGCCGTGGGGGACGAAGAGGACGGGCATGCGCGCGCCGCGGTCATTCGCGGCGGTGCCATGGGCTTGCTGTGAGGTGATGATCGTGTCCATGGTCGACATGATCGGCTTCACTCCGGACGAAGGGAATACGGCGAAACCAATCAACTCCTGATACCAGCGGTATCAAATCTGCCATAACCGACCCGCCGGAATGCTGCACCTGCACACGGAGCGCATTCCGATGATGCCGACAGCGGCGTGACCGTCCCCGCTCGCAGCTGATGCAGCACATCCAAACGTCGAAAAGCCACCCTGCGCGACATGCCCGACGGCCGCAATGGAACAGTGTGTGCGAACGACCGCCGTCGACCCGGACGTACACTGCCATGACCAGAAAAAAACAGCGCATCGGGCACCCCGCCCGGCGCCCCTGCACGCACACCCCAAGGAGGTATCGCACATGACCGTCTACGCTCCCCCCGGCGCGGCCGACGCGAAAATCGCCTACAAGGCGCGCTACAACAACTTCATCGGCGGCAAGTTCGTTGCGCCGGTCAAGGGCCAGTACTTCGACGTGGTCACGCCGGTCAATGGCAAGGTCTACACCCAGGCCGCCCGCTCCACGTCCGAGGACATCGAACTGGCGCTGGACGCCGCCCACGCCGCCGCCGAGGCCTGGGGCAAGACCGACGTCGCCACCCGCAGCAACGCGCTACTGAAGATCGCCGACCGCATCGAACAGAACCTCGAACTGCTGGCCTACGCCGAGACCGTCGACAACGGCAAGGCCATCCGCGAGACGCTCAACGCCGACGTGCCGCTCGCCGCAGACCACTTCCGCTACTTCGCCGGCGCCATCCGCGCCCAGGAAGGCGGCATCAGCGAGCTCAACGAAACCACCGTGGCCTACCACTACCACGAGCCGCTGGGCGTGGTCGGGCAGATCATTCCCTGGAACTTCCCGCTGCTGATGGCCGCCTGGAAGCTGGCCCCGGCGCTGGCCGCCGGCAATACGATAGTGATCAAGCCGGCCGAGTCCACGCCGGTGTCGCTGCTGGTGTTCGCCGAGCTGATCGCCGACATCCTGCCGGCCGGCGTGCTCAACATCGTCAACGGCTTCGGCCGCGAGGCGGGCGTGCCGCTGTCGCAGAGCAAGCGCATCAACAAGATCGCCTTCACCGGCTCCACCAGCACCGGCCGCATGATCGCCCAGGCCGCCGCCAACAACCTGATCCCGGCCACCCTGGAGCTGGGCGGCAAGAGCCCGAACGTGTTCTTCGCCGACATCATGGACAAGGACGACGCCTTCCTCGACAAGGCCATCGAAGGCCTGGTGATGTTCGCCTTCAACCAGGGCGAGGTTTGCACCTGCCCGTCGCGCGCGCTGATACAGGAGTCGATCTACGAGAAGTTCATGGAGCGCGTGCTCAAGCGCGTGGCCGCGATCAAGCACGGCAACCCGCTGGATACCGAAACGATGATGGGCGCGCAGGCCAGCAAGGAGCAGCTCACCAAGATCCTGTCCTACCTGGACCTGGGCAAGCAGGAAGGCGCCGAAGTGCTGATCGGCGGCGAGCAGGCCAAGCTCGGCGACGCGCTGGACGGCGGCTATTACGTGCAGCCGACGCTGTTCAAGGGCCACAACAAGATGCGCATCTTCCAGGAGGAGATCT
>DAOMOU010000238.1:0-2086 GCA_035444525.1 Gammaproteobacteria bacterium
GTCTGCACCTTCGTGCCGCGGCCCTTCGAGAGCGATCCGGACGCGCTCAAGGTGCCCTTCTTTCACAACAACGACGATTTCGACGAGGTGCTGTTCTATCATGCCGGCGAGTTTTTCTCGCGCGACAACATTCACCCCGGCATGATCACGCTGCACCCCTGCGGCTTCACCCACGGGCCGCACCCCAAGGCGCTGAAGAACATGCTGAGCCAGCCCGCAGCGGGCACCAACGAGGTTGCCGTGATGCTGGACACCCGCGATGCCCTGGAGGTTGCGGACGACGCCCTCGGGATCGAGTGGCCGGGCTACGTCGACAGCTGGAAGGGGGGCGGCGCGTGAAGCTCGGCAGCCTGAAGAGCGGGGGACGGGACGGCACGCTGATCGTGGTCAGCGCAGACCTGTCGCGGGCGGCGCCGGCGGTCGACATCGCACCCACACTGCAGGCGGCGCTGGACGACTGGGACCGCAGCGCCGGTGGCCTGCGACGGCTTGCGGAGGACCTGGCGGCGGGCCGCGCGCCGGGCGCGTTCGCGCTCCGGATCGAGGATCTCGCCGCGCCGCTGCCGCGGGCCTACCAGTTCCTGGACGGCAGCGCCTACCTGGCCCATGTCGAGCGGGTGCGTCGCGCACGCGGCGCCGAGATGCCGCCGAGTTTCCTGCACGACCCGCTGATGTACCAGGCGGTGTCGGACGGCTTCCTGCCGCCGGTCGGCACGATTCCCGTGGCCAGCGAGGAATTCGGCATCGACTTCGAGTCGGAGGTCTGCGTGGTCACCGACGACGTGCCCATGGGCGTCAGCGCGGTGGATGCGGCGGGCCATGTCCGGCTGGTCTGCCTCGTCAACGACGTCTCGCTGCGCAACCTGATCCCCGGCGAGCTCGCCAAGGGCTTCGGCTTCCTGCAGAGCAAGCCGCGCTCGGCGCTGTCGCCGGTGATGGTTACACCGGACGAGCTCGGCGACGCGTGGCGCGACGGCAAGTTGCACCTGCCGCTGCTCACCTGGCTGGACGGCGAGCGGTTCGGCGCGCCGGAGGCCGGCGTCGACATGCAGTTCTCCTTTCACGAGCTGATTGCGCACGCGGCGCGGACCCGGCCGCTGGCGGCCGGCACCATCATCGGTTCCGGCACCGTGGCCAACCAGGACGAGTCACTCGGCGCTTCCTGCATGGCGGAGAAGCGCATGCTGGAAATCATTCGCGACGGCCAGCCGAGCACGCCGTTCCTGTCCTTCGGGGCCCGGGTCCGCATCGAGATGCTCGACCGCGACGGCCGCAGCATCTTCGGCGCCATCGAGCATGTCTACGAACCCTACCGCCGCTGATCCGGCGCCGGCCAGGCTGTACGGCTACTGGCGCAGCAGCGCGGCCTGGCGCGTGCGCATCGCCCTGAATCTCAAGGGACTCACCTGGGAATCGATCCCAGTACACCTGGTGCGCGACGGGGGCGAGCAGCGCGCACCGGCCTACCTGGCGCTGAATCCCCAGGGCCTCGTGCCGGCGCTGGAGATCGACGGCCAGCTGCTGACCCAGTCACTGGCGATCATCGAGTACCTCGACGAGACGCGCCCCCGTCCGCCCCTCCTGCCGGCCGACTCGTCGGGCCGCGCAAGGGCCAGGAGCCTGGCGCAGCTGGTAGTGGCCGACATCCACCCGCTCAACAACCTGCGGGTGCTGCAGTGGCTCGAGCGCCACGGCGGGCTCGACGACGCGCGGCGCGAGGCATGGTATCGACACTGGGTGGTCGAGGGACTGGGCGCGCTCGAGGCGCGCCTTGCGGGCGAGGCCGCGACCGGGCGTTTCTGTCACGGCGACGCGCCCGGGCTGGCGGACTGCTGCCTGGTGCCGCAGCTCTACAATGCACGACGCTACGCAGTCGGGCTGGAGCCGTTCCCGACGCTGCTGCGCATCGAGGCCGCCTGCATGGCGCTGGACGCATTCCAGGCGGCGGCCGCCGAATCCCAGGCCGACGCCGTCCCTGCGCCCTGACTGCGGAAAACCGGGATGCCCGGCGCGGTGAAAGGGCTAGAATAGAGGGCGACGCAGCCAGGGACGATCGCCATGAGCGCCTTCAGCCTTAACAAGATTC